>JACDCM010000094.1 GCA_013817545.1 Gemmatimonadaceae bacterium
GATAGAGCTTATAGGTGTCGCCACGCAAAGCACCAACCCGGGCGAACAGCAGGATGGCCAAAACGAGGCCGATTACCGCGCCTAGCGAGAGAAGGCCTCCGAGAAGTTGTCCCCACGAGCGCTTCTGTGCAGGCAATACTCACACTCCGGAAAGTGCCACCTTCAGTTCAGTCCACCGACTGCTGCCACAACGCTCGACACTTACACACTAGAAAGGGCTCAAGCGTGGAGCGCAATAACGGGCTGCAACATCATGCGCGAGGCGGGATTCGAACCCGCGACCTTCGGCTCCGGAGGCCGACACTCTATCCAGCTGAGCTACTCGCGCTTGAAAACGCAAAAGGAGCCTGGCGGGCTCCCTTTGCCATGGTCGGGGCGAGTGGATTTGAACCACCGACCTCCTGGTCCCGAACCAGGCGCGCTAACCGGGCTGCGCCACGCCCCGCCGGTAATACCCAAAGTAATTCGTGCTACAACATGCCCGCATCAACAGTGAAAGAACTTCCCAACTGATTCGAATGCGCCCGGAGAGACTCGAACTCCCAACCTTCTGATCCGTAGTCAGATGCTCTATCCAATTGAGCTACGGGCGCTCGATCAACTACTCATGGCAACGGCGGCGGATACGCCCGAGCGCGTCCGCCGCCGACGGTCCAAGCTAGCCAAGCCGCGAAAGCCGGTCAAGACCGCGCAGCACTCACAACTTCCGCTACGGAAAACCATGTAATAGTTGCTGCCAATGGGCGGTACAAGACTCGAACTTGTGACCTCCACGATGTCAACGTGGCGCTCTAACCAACTGAGCTAACCGCCCCGCACTAAAGCGGGAAACGGGACTCGAACCCGCGACCCCAACCTTGGCAAGGTTGTGCTCTACCAACTGAGCTATTCCCGCGACGGCCACCGCGTATTTTCGGCTATCTTGTTCCGATCGCCTTCTGCGCCTGGATCCAGTGAGCCTGCCAACCCTTCTCACTCCTTCCCGGAACCACATTGTACAGAGCCGAGTGGAGGCGAGGGGAATCGAACCCCTGACCTCTTGAATGCCATTCAAGCGCTCTCCCAACTGAGCTACGCCCCCCTCCCCGCAGAAGCAAGAGGCCATTTCCGGCGGGAACCGCGAACAATAGTCAGGGGTAGGTCAAGTGTCAAATAGCAGGGGCTGGCGTATTCCCGTCTGGAATGTATTTTTTCCACGCCGTTGTTCGAGCGTTTTTTTAAGCGCTCCTGAGCAAGCGGTTCCAGCCACTGACAAGCAAACAAAACGCATTTATTTGCGAGGTGCATTTACCATGACTGAAGTCAAGCGCCGCCGGCGCCTAGCGGCCCCAGCGGGGATCGCACCGAGCGAGCCGGAGCGCGATATCCTCGATCAGTATCTGTATGAGGTCAGCACGTACCCGCTTCTGAAAGGGAACGAGGAGATCGAGGTCGCTCGTAAAATCCGCGCTGGTGATCCCGACGCACTGCAGGAGCTCGTGAAGCGCAATCTGCGCTTCGTAATTTCCGTTGCAAAAAAGTATCAGAATCGAGGCCTTCCATTGATCGATCTGATCGGTGAAGGAAACGTTGGACTTCTCACAGCTGCCCGTAAATTCGACCCCGATCAGGGCGTGAAATTCATCTCCTACGCCGTGTGGTGGATTCGCCAGGCGATTCTTTCGTCGCTCGCGCGCCAGGGACGAACTGTGCGAGTTCCGCTCAACCGCACGGCTGACCTCTCCAGGATTATCAAAGCCTCTGAAATCCTCCGACAGCAATTCAGGCGCGAGCCAAGTCCGGAAGAACTAGCGATCCTTACGGGTTTGTCGGTAGATGTTGTGCAGTCCCTCGCGGCTCTCAATACGGGAGACGTTCGATTGGATGCGCCAATGGATCCCGACGGTGATCGTGCGCTTATCGATCGCTTCGTATCGGAAGCAATGCCGGACGTAGAAGAGGAGGCGATGAACCGCTTCCTCAACGATGAGATCGATCAGGCGCTCGATACCCTGCCACCACGAGATGCAAAAGTACTCAGACTTTACTTCGGGCTGGATGGCGGCAGGGAGCATACGCTCGAGGAGATCGGCTCGATGCTCGCCGTTACGCGCGAGCGCGTGCGGCAGTTACGCGACCGCGCGCTGAAGCGACTGAGGGAGGGCGATGTCGGGCGCGCTCTGGGGAGCTTCGCCGCGTAGAAATGGTACAAGGGCAACAATTTCCCTGCTGCAGATAGCGAGACGGAGCGACAAGCCTTCGTCTCGCTCTGCTTTTCGGCAGCTGCTCGTTGCCGTTACCTTGGCAACGCGGCACATTTCGCCGATGCACTACCCACAATCGCGATCCGACCGCCAGGCCTGAAAGCATGATACGGCTTGTCGATGTGGCAAAGGCCTTTGGCGAGAAGCGGGTGCTTACCAAGTTCTCCCTGGATGTAAACGAGGGGGAGACGATGGTGATCATCGGCTATTCCGGCACTGGCAAGTCTGTCGCGATCAAGCACGTAGTTGGACTGCTCAAGCCCGACTCTGGTCAGGTGTCGGTTGATGGATTGGATGTGCCCAGACTTCCGCGACGGGAGCTCTATAGTTTGCGAGCTCGCATAGGCTACGTTTTCCAGTTTGCTGCATTGTTCGATTCCCTCACCATTGGCGACAACGTCGTCATGGGACTCAGGAGACAGGGCGAACTCACCGAAAGCGAGATGGCCGCGCGTGTCGAGGAAGCCCTGGATCTGGTAGACCTGCCTGGAGTGACAGGTCACTTTCCGTCGGAGCTCTCTGGAGGCATGCGGAAACGGGTTGGAATTGCTCGCGCCATTGCACTCCGACCGAAATACCTGCTCTACGACGAACCGACCACGGGTCTGGACCCTGTCACCAGCGCCGTAATTGACCAGCTAATGATACGCATGCGCGAAAAGCTTGGGGTGACGAGCGTTGTGATCACGCACGATATGCGGAGTGCCTATACGGTGGGTACGCGAATAGCCATGCTATACGACGGCAGGGTGCGCCAGGTCGGCACCGTAGATGAGATTCGGAGCACCCAGGACCCGGTAGTCCGACAGTTTATTGAAGGTCGTCCGGAGCTGGACGCGGATAGTGATGAATTTGGGGAGTAAACATTGCTCCAACAAACGCGGAGACGTGTGACGCGCACGCGCGCAAGGGAGGAGCGTTCAGCTGGGGGAGTCGTCTTTCGCATTGTCGACGGCCAGGCGCTCTTCCTTTTGATACGTGACAGCTATCGCAACTGGGGATTTCCGAAGGGGCACCTTGAACAGGGTGAAGCGCCAGACCGAGCGGCGTTAAGGGAGGTTGAAGAGGAAACCGGACTGGCATCGCTCTCCATGCGCGGCGAGATTGAAACGATCGACTGGTATTTCCGCTTTCGTGGCCGTCTCATACACAAGTACTGTCATTTCTTTCTGATCGAGTCATCGAGCTCTGAAACGTCGCCACAACGAGAGGAAGGGATCACGGCCTGCCGTTGGGCCTCTTTAGAGGACGCGGTGGAGCTGATCTCCTACGCCAACGCGCGCAGTGTGTTGCGACGTGGTGCCGCCATGATGACCAGCAGGGCGTCGGCGGCGTTGTGAAGCTAGACGAAACTGCGAACTGCGAACTGCGAAGCGCGTACTGCGGACTGCGTAAAACTCAACGGTGGAGCTCTTAGCCCGATAGTTGCGCGCCAAACGACTTCGCGCGGCATCGGCTACTCAGTACCCATTTAACGCAGTTCCGCAGTAAGAACTCGCAGTCCGCAGCTTCGCAGTTCGCAGTTTTCGTAGTTCGCAGTTCAGTTTCGCAGCTAGCTCTTGTATCTCCGCCAAGCTTGTGATATTTTTCACAAGCACTTCCTGTATCTCTCTAACGCCTCGCGAGCACACACGTTATGGCTTCCGAAACCTCCCTGCGGCCAGCCGAAATCAAGGATATCCTCCTGCGCGAGATCGAAGCTGCGGATCTCCGTCAGCCCGGCATCGAAGAGGTTGGCACCATTCTAGAGGTCAAGGATGGCATCGCCCGCATTTATGGGTTGATGAACGCAATGTCCGGCGAGATGCTCGAGTTTACGGCAGCCGAGACGGGCGAAAAGATTACCGGTTTGGCACTCAATCTCGAAGAAGACAATATCGGATCGGTTGTACTCGGCAATTACCTCGTGCTCAAGGAAGGAGATGAGGTGCGCCGAACGTCGCGCGTGCTGGAGGTGCCCGTAGGACCAGCATTGGTTGGCAGGGTTGTGGACGCTTTGGGCAGCCCGATCGACGGGCAGGGCGACATCGCGGCGACAATGACACGCAAAGTCGAGTCGCAGGCTCCCGGGATTATCGTGCGGCAACCGGTGAGAGAACCGCTTCAGACCGGTCTTAAGGCCATCGATTCGATGATTCCTATCGGCCGAGGCCAGAGGGAGCTCATCATTGGCGACCGGGGAATCGGAAAAACCGCCATAGCTGTCGACACAATCATAAATCAGAAGGGGCAGGGAGTAATCTGTGTCTACGTCGCAATCGGTCAGAAGGCATCGACCGTGGCGTCCATCGTCGAGCGCTTCAAGGCGGCTGGCGCGATGGAGTACACAATTGTCGTCGTCGCAACCGCATCGGATCCCGCGCCCATGCAGTACATCGCACCCTACACCGGTTGCGCGATGGCTGAGTACTTCATGTATCACGAGGGGAAAGCGACCCTGTGTGTTTACGATGACCTGTCCAAACAGGCTGCGGCCTACCGGCAGCTGTCGCTCGTTTTGCGGCGTCCACCCGGCCGGGAAGCCTACCCTGGCGACGTGTTCTACCTCCATTCACGTCTCCTCGAACGCGCAGCGAAGCTGAGAGAAGACGCGGCCGTAGTGGACAACGAGACCATTTTTGCCCCGGGTGGCTCGCTAACCGCCCTACCCATCATTGAAACGCAGGCAGGCGATGTATCGGCATACATCCCTACCAATGTTATTTCAATAACCGACGGTCAGATCTTTCTCGAAGACTCGCTTTTCTACGCTGGCGTGAGACCCTCCGTCAACGTCGGAATTTCGGTGTCCCGAGTCGGCGGCGCCGCGCAGATCAAGGCGATGCGTTCAGTGGCCGGGCGTCTGCGCCTCGATCTCGCGCAGTATCGCGAACTCGAGGCGTTTTCCGCCTTCGCGTCGGACCTCGACGCTGCCACCAAAAAACAGTTGGATCGCGGCGCGCGCACGGTAGAAGTGCTCAAGCAACCGCAGTACCAGCCCATGCCGGTCGAGCAACAGGTGATGATCCTTTACGCCGTGACTAACGGATACCTGGATGATGTGTCCGTTTCCCAGGTTCGCGAGTGGGAGCGCGGCTTCCTGGAGTTCATGATCACTCAGCACCCACAGGTTGGCGACAAGGTTCGCGGCGAGAAAGCGATGTCCAAGGACGTTGAGGAACAGCTAAAGCGTGCAATAGGTGCTTTCAAGCAACTGCGTGGCGATGGCCAACAAGGCTCGACCGCGGAACGCGCGCCCGCCGCCGCCGGAGCCAGCCGCTAACCCGCGGACGGGGGAGCGGACGAAGGCATGGCGAAAGGACGCGAGTTAAAAGGCCGGATCAAATCCGTCGAAGGAACGCGCAAGATAACGCGAACCATGGAAATGGTCGCGACATCGAAGCTCAAGCGCGCGCAGGACAGAGTAACCGCGGCACGCCCGTATGCTCAGTCCCTCGCGAGCGTGATGGCAGATCTATACTCACCGGCTTTGGCGGAGCGATTCCCACTCCTGCGCCAGCCGGCGACCATTCGCCGCGTCGGAGTACTGCTAATTACGTCGAACCGCGGTCTGGCCGGCGCCTTCAACTCGAATCTCATCAAGGAAGCGCGATTGCTTCTGGCGCGGCTGGAGGGAGAGCGGTCAGAGATAGAGTTTCACACCGTCGGACGTAAGGGATTGGGATATTTTCGGTATGTAGGCCGCACAATAGCCACGTCCAGAACTGATCTCACTGACAGACCAACGGCCGCCAACGCCGCCGACCTGGTCGACGGCATGATGCAGGATTTCGTAACTGGCAGCCTCGATGCCGTGTACGTAGTGTACGCCAAATACAACTCGCCTCTATCTACGCCTGCGACGGCTGAGCGCATCCTTCCTGTTACCCCTCCCGAGCAACAGGCCACCAAACGCGATTATCTGCTATTTCCATCCGCGGAGGCCATACTCTCGGAACTTCTACCGCTATATGTGCGGAACGTTGTGTATCGGGCGCTGGTCGAGACCGCCGCGGGTGAACAGGGCGCGCGGCGTACGGCGATGAAAAATGCGACCGACAACGCAGGCGACATGCTGAATATTTTGCGTCGCACCTATAATCGCGCTCGCCAGGCTCAGATAACGCAGGAAATCGCTGAGATCGTGGGCGGCGCGGAGGCGCAGAAAAGCTGATCTCATGACTGGCGTAACAGCCTCAGCGCACGATCAATCACTTGAGCAGCTCACCGCTCGCGTTTCATTTCTCAGGACAATTACATGGCCACGAAAAACGTAGGAAGAATCGTCCAGGTCATTGGGCCGGTGCTCGATGTTGAATTTGAAGCAGAGCAACTCCCGGAGATCTACAATGCGCTGGAGATCATGACCGGCGCCGACGGGGACCGTCGCAAGGTGGTGGTCGAGGTGCAGCAACACATCGGGCGCAACCAGGTGCGGGCGGTCGCGATGTCCAGCAGCGACGGACTTCAACGCGGCCTCGACGTCCTCGATACAGGGGGTCCCATCTCTGTGCCCGTCGGTGAGCACGCTCTTGGACGTATCCTTAACGTACTCGGCGATCCAGTGGACAATGGTCCGCCGATTCCGGCGAATGCTCCTCGCTTGCCGATTCACCGAGCGCGGCCGGATTTCGTCGATCTCGAACCGAAGACTGAGGTGTTCGAGACGGGCATCAAGGTGGTTGATCTTATTGCCCCTTTCGTGAAGGGAGGCAAGATCGGTTTGTTCGGCGGAGCGGGTGTGGGAAAGACTGTCGTGATCATGGAGCTCATCAACAACGTCGCAAAGGGACACGGCGGAAAATCGGTATTCTGCGGTGTGGGCGAGCGCACTCGTGAAGGAAACGATCTCTACCTCGAGATGAAGGAGTCAAATGTGCTCCCTTCTTGCGCGCTCATATACGGCCAGATGAACGAGCCGCCGGGCGCTCGTTTGCGAGTTGGACTTTCGGGGCTAACGGTCGCCGAATATTTCCGCGATACAGAAGGTCAGGATGTGCTTGTCTTTATCGACAACATCTTCCGTTTTACCCAGGCAGGCTCCGAGGTTTCTGCACTGCTTGGCCGCATGCCGAGCGCCGTGGGTTACCAGCCTACGCTGGCAACCGAAATGGGAGATTTGCAGGAGCGCATTACTTCAACCAGAAGTGGGTCCATCACCTCCGTTCAGGCCATCTACGTGCCAGCGGATGACATCACTGATCCGGCGCCAGCTACGGCATTCGCGCATCTCGATGCGACTGTGGTACTGTCTCGTGCGATCACTGAGCTGGGGATTTATCCAGCGGTAGATCCACTCGCGTCTTCCTCGCGTATACTGGATGCGCAGTATCTCGGTGCCAGACATCACAAGGCGGCCACCGATGTTCAGCGTATCTTACAACGTTACAAGGAGTTGCAGGACATCATCGCGATTCTTGGAATGGACGAGCTATCGGAGGATGACAAGAAGATCGTCGCCAGGGCCCGTCGCGTTCAACGCTTCATGTCTCAGCCGTTCTCCGTCGCCGAGCAGTTCACGGGAATTCCGGGCAAGTACGTAAAGCTCGAGGAGACCATATCGTCATTTGAACGGCTGGTGGCTGGCGAATTCGACGATCTTCCAGAGCAGGCATTCTACATGGTCGGTCCGATCGAAGAAGCGATAGGAAAAGCCGAGCAAATGGCCAAGGGTTAGAGCCATGCTTCAGGTTTCGGTCATCTCTCCGGAGCAAACTCTGTATGAGGGCGAGGCAAGCTCCGTTGTTGCGCCCGCTTACGATGGCGAGGTCGGCATCCTGACGGGCCACGCTCCGATGATGGCGCTTCTGGGCAGCGGCACGCTCCGTCTTTCGGGGGGTGGATCGGACCAGCGCTTCACGGTCGAAGGGGGATTCCTGCAGGTTGCCGATGATGTTGTTCGGATCGTGACCGAGCGCGCATCGCGGGTTTAGCCGGCTCGATTATCTGGCTGAATTTTCGCGCATGCGAATGTTGATACCGAACGCCGATTCCCACATAGCTTGTGCCTTTATCACACCATTGCTGTTGCACTTGACACACTTGTTACGCGCTAATTAGATACGCTCCACTCGGGGGAGCCGTCCAAACCCCCGGCAAGACGGCCTCCCGCGAGGCCGTCCGCGCTGTATTGCGCGTGGTCGACGTTGCTGCAAGTCAAGATTGTTGGTCGTCGTGCTCACCCCGGAGGCTGTATGAAAGAAATCAGTTGGAGAAGCATCTGCGCGGGGCTGGCGGTTGCCGGCACGCTCTCGCTCGTACCCGTGATCAGCAGTGCGCAAACGGGCAAGATCTCAGGCATTGCCACGGATGCGTCGACAGGACAACCTGTTGAAGGTGTCCAGATCTCTCTCCGGGGCACCGGCTACGGGGCTATCACGCAGGCCAACGGGCGCTACTTCCTCATCAGCGTACCGCCGGGCTCGTACTCAGTGCTTGCACGGCGGATCGGTTACCAGAGCACTGAGGTTACCGGTGTTCAGGTACGAATAGATGTTACGCGAGAGTTGAATCTGAGCCTTAACACCGCTGCAACGACGCTAGCTACTCAGGTGATCGTGGCCGAGTCAGCGCCGTTGGTGGAGCAGGGAATTACAGGCAGCTCGACGACGATAACCGCCGATGTGATCCAGTCTTTGCCCGTAACGAGCATCGCCGGGGTCCTTTCGTTGCAGCAGGGATTTTTGGACGTTCCGCAGAACACCAACCTCCAGTCGCTGGCCGAGGAGCAGCGGTCCACAGTTGCACCGATTCGCGTCCGCGGCGGTCGTGGTGGGTCGACCATCACCCTCATCGATGGTATCCCAATCAACAATCCGATCTTCGGAACCGAAGCGATCAGGTTGAACGCGTTGGCGGTCTCCGGCATCGAATTCGTGCGCGGTTACATGGAGCCGCAGTACGGCAACGGCCTATCGGGCGTGATCAATCAGGCCACGCGCGAGGGCGGGACAAACGTGGCTGGTTCGATCGACTACCAGACGTCGACGCTCGCGGGAGCGCTGGGATCCGACGCAGACAAGGTGAACGGCTTCCATCTTTTGCGCGGATATTTGTCTGGTCCGATACCGGGCACGGCTGATAAGGTTCGTTATGCTGTGTCCGGCCAGGTTGAGTACGGCGCGTCGCGCGTACTCGAGTTTGACGACGACGTCTTCTCTTTTAATCGGCAGCAGAATTTCGAGGGCTTGCCACCACAGACTCTGGACATCCTCCCGGGGTTCCGCGCATTCGGCGGCCGCGAGAACCAGCAGATTGTAGGCAAGGTAACGTTCGTGCCGTCGGCGCGGTCCGGCACGAAACTCAATCTCAATGCGATCATTCAGGAGCGCGCGAACCAGGGGTACGATCGCCGGTTTCTGCTAGCAGCGGCAGGCGACCCACTTGCTCTCGCTCCAACCCTTCTGGACTCGCTCGGACTGCTGGGCTCTCGCGGATTTCGCGACTTGGTCCAAGGCTCCGTGAGAGATGAAACGCGGCTGTACGGCGCAACGCTGGAGCAGCGTTTCGGCAGAACTACCATTCAGCTCCGAGGGGCGCGCACCGAATTTGAGCGAAACACATGCAACGTTTTCCTGGGAGTCTGCATACCGAACGTTTTCATCAACGGAAACTTCACCGAACAATTCATCCAACCGTTTGGCGTTGTGGGATTGCCGCTAACGGGTGGCGACGCCATCAGCGGCGGAGAAAGCTACGACACCTACGTTCTGCGTGCCGATCTTCAGTCACAGGTCACCGACCACCACAACATCCAGGCCGGCGGCTCGTTCGTCAGGCATGACGTTGTGTACGGCGAAATTCGGGGCATCGGTGGGAATTCTGGTATCGCTGCGACCGTCAACCAGCTGTACCGCGCCAAGCCAATCGAGGCCGGCGTGTATTTGCAGGACCGCATAGAGTTTGACTTCCTCACGGTCAAGCTTGGGGCGCGGTACGACTACGGCCGCGCCCAGGGACGTGGCTTTTCGGATCCCCTTAACCCCACTAACGGAACGACGGCTCTGGAAGTTTGCGAAGGAACCGCTCGCGGCATCAATACGACTCCGTTCACATTCGTGAACGATAGCGGAGCGACGTTCAGCGGACGCTCCGCTTGCTCTGAAGCCCCGGGTCTCACCGCTGGTGCCCGTTCCTTTCTGATTGACAGCGCCGCAAGGCTCGCGCAGCAAGATGACTTCCGGGAAGCCAAGGCGCGTACGGCGTTCAGCCCGCGAATCGGAGTGAGTTTTCCTCTCACGGAACGGTCGACGGTGTTCTTCAACGCCGGCCGCTACACCATGAATCCGTTGTACCACAACCTTTACCGCAACTCGGGCATCGGCGTAAGGGCCGGCGCTGACGACGGATTCTGCACGGAGGCTCAGGTAAAGCCAGGGACGAATGAGTGCGTCCCGCCGCTCACATCGGGTAACCCCGATTTCGTCGGAAACCCGAATCTCCTGCTCGAGCAGGCAACTCAGTACGAGGTTGGATACGGAGCTGAAATCGGCCGTGCCTTTGCCATTAACGTTGCCGTTTACAACCGCGATGAGACCGGCCTGAGCGGTCTGGAAAGGTCGCGCGCCCAGCAGGATTTTGGCGCGACCTACGACGGCCCGCTCCCAGCGTACCTGACGATCACCAACCGGGACTTCCTGACCTCACGCGGTGTCGAAGTACAGTTCCGCCGCCGGTTGATCAACTACTGGCAGTTCGATATCAACTACGGTACGTCACGCACTACTACCAATTCACCTCCGCCTGAGCGGTCCTTCGAGACGCTCGCCAGCGGTGAGATCAACCGGTCGGCGCTGCGCGAGATCGTGGCGGATATCGATCAGACGCACCGCCTCAACGCGACTCTTGGGTTAGCTGTTCGCGAGGATGCTCCGGACTTCCGCTTCGGGTCGCTGCTGAAGAACACCTCGGCGACAGTAACGTACCGATTTTCAACCGGCTTCCCTTACACGCCTTTCCGCGCGTTCAACTTCGGCGGCGTGCTCAACAATGTGAATGCGGCGGATATCAATGCCGGGCGCGCTCCTTCGACGCAACAAGTCGACCTGATCGTTCAGAAGGGCTTTCAGCTTCGCAATGTGCGCTACGGCGCGTTCGTGCGCGTCGACAATGCGTTCGACCGCAAGAACTGCATCCAGGTCTTCGTCAATACCGGAACGTGCGACTCGGGGCTGCGGGACCCACTGAACCGGCGAGTCGGCAACTTCGACGAGCTCAGCTCAACCAACTTTGACCAGCCCGAGTTCATCGGAGCCCGCCGGAGCATCTTCACTGGCCTCTCCATCAATTTCTGATTCCATACACATGCGAAAATTCTATAACACGATACCGTTGGCAATTGATGGGGCCGGAGGAGCAGTCCTGCCCGGCAAATTCAGGATCGCATTGGTGGTCGCCACTTGCGCTGCCGCATTGCTGCCTTTCACCGCAGACGCCCAGCGCAGCTCAGGCGGTCGCATCAGAACCACGACGCTCCAAGTCGACGACGGCGCCTCGCCGTCAGTGCCGCTGCCTCGAAATCCAACGGGCTTTCGGCTCTTCGCCGCCGAGGATCTGGCGGCAAGCGGAATGAAAATGACGGGGAATCTGGGGTGGCAGTTCCCCAACGTCGGACCTTGCCCTTTCTACTACTTCTTCTCGGGGTCGAACGGCGAAGCTTGTGGATTGATGCTGGGCACCAGTCAAGGAGGTGTTGCAGAATCCTACTTTGAGATCGGATTCATTGCCGGCGCCCCAATTTCCGAGGCGCGGAAGATCCGTGCGGTGCACCCTGGCATCAACAATATGACACCGCCCTTCGGCTATACATCGCCGTACACTTCTTACCTCGTACCGCCCCGGGTGGAGCGGTGGGGGCCAGGAGACGGTCAATTCGGAAGGCTCTTTTCGGGCGTACAGACAGTAAATGATGGCTCCTGC
>JACDCM010000095.1 GCA_013817545.1 Gemmatimonadaceae bacterium
AGCCATATCCGGATTCCACTTCGAGTCCTTCGCGTTGCTGCCTGAATCTCGCAAAACGGGTTCGGCCGGGCGCTGCTCCTGGGTGAAAACGGGAGCGGGCCGTCCGGTCCGCTCCAAAACCTCGTGCAGCCTGGAAAGCTCGGAACTTACTGTTGCGTGTTCAGCATTGAGCACTGACATGGCTTCATCGCTCCGGCGGACAATCTTGTCCGCTTCCCGACCCTCCAGCTCGCCGATCGCCGCGCGTAGCTCCGCTTCCATTTTCTCGTCTCGGCGCCGAGACGTGTCCGCGTCCAGTGCTGTTACGCGCTGGACCAGAATATCTGCCATGGACTGAACTTCGGCGCGTCGCTCCAAAAGCCGAGCGATCACCGCTTCGAGGCGCTGTTCGTAATCGCCGCGCACTCGTTCGTAAATGTGTGGAGGCGTACTGGCGCGCCGGGACTCCAGCGCCGACAACCACCCTTCGAAGCGCTGGCGTTCGTTGAACATCTCGAGAATTGCGTCGCTTGTCACAGTTGACTTGTTCATCGAAGACTCCGCCGGTCGTCCGGCATTGAACACCCTGGATAAAGGCCCGACCCTAATGTTCGTTCACGCGCCGCAACCAAGTCGGCAACGTTGGCGGACGAAAGTACGTTTACCTTCCCCAACAGTCGCGCAGTGAGCAGAATACGAGCCGTGTGCTCGAGGCTTTCCATGCGTTGATGCGCAATTTCGAGCGTTGGTCCGATAGTTACAGCACCATGGTTCGCCATTAAATAGGCGTCGTGAGTCGCCAGAAACGGCTCAAAGCGGTCAGCTAGTGCCTCCGTACCCGGAGTTTCGTATGGGATCAAAGGCACCCAGCCAACCTGAAAGATCATTTCGGGCAGTACACACCCTTCGAAGCCTTCGCCGGCAACAGCAAAACCCGTCGCCACCGGAGGATGCGCATGAACAACGGCGCGAGTATCAGGACGCCGCAAGTAAATTCGAAGATGCACGGCGATTTCGGAAGATGCACGCCGAAAACCCCGCCTTGCCGGGCTCTCCGTTGACACCTCGACAAGATCTTCCGCCCGTACATCGACCTTGGACATTCCAGCAGGAGTCACCAGCACTCTTCCAGCATCAGTCCGAGCAGATACGTTGCCATCTACACCCGCGATCAATCCACGATCGTACAAACGACGGCATACCTCTACGATCTGCCGGCGGAGCGCCACTGACCCGATCATCGCCACCCCGGCAAATTATCGCACGATGCAGAAATATGACGCCTCTTGAACGAAAACGATACGCCAGAAGATGTTATCATGATTCGAGGCGATGCACGACCTCCCCACCAACCACTGTGCAAATGGCCCGGCCCCGCAACACCGTTCCGGCAAAAGGAGTGTTACGGCCCTTTGACAGAAACTTCGCGGGATCAACGGTCCATTCGCGCCTTGGATCGAAAATCGTGACATCCGCGGCTGCCTTTTCAGCCAACACGCCACCAGGCAGCTTGAACAACCGCGCGGGGGCGCAAGCCATCAGGTCAACGAGCTTGGCAAGATCGATCAGTCCGGGTTCAACGAGTTCGGTGAGCAGAACTCCGAGCGCGGTTTCCAAACCAACAATACCATTAGGGGCGTCGGCGAACTCACGCTCCTTTTCGTCATAATGATGCGGCGCGTGGTCGGAAACAATGAGATCGATAGTCCCATCGGCGACAGCCTCACGCAGTGCTTGCACATCAGCAGCGCTTCGTAAAGGAGGGTTCATCTTGGCGTTGGTGCAATACCCCTCGACCTCGGCGTCCGTAAGAGTCAAGTGATGCGGGCAGACTTCCGCGGTCACATTGATCCCGCGCTCTTTCCCCCAGCGAATCAACTCGACCGAACCTTTAGTGCTCATGTGCGCCAGATGCACATGACCACCCGTGCGCCGGGCGAGCAGAATGTCCCGGATCACCATGATCTCTTCCGCTTCGGAAGGGATACCCTTGAGCCCAAGGCGTGCGCTAACCAGCCCCTCATTCATTGAGCCGCCCTTGCTCAGCGTCGGCTCCTCACAGTGATCTATCACGGGGATACCGAAAGCCTGGGCGTACTCGAGGGCCGCTCGCATGAGATGCGCGCTAGCGACCGGATGCCCGTCGTCGCTGACAGCCACGGCGCCTGCACTAACCATCTCACCAATCTCGGCGAGAGCTTCGCCCTTCTGCCCAACGGAAACAGCTCCAATCGGATAGACGCGCGCACCACCCGCACGGCTCGCTTGCCGGATGATGAAGCCGACGGCCGCCTGGTTGTCGGTTACCGGATCGGTATTGGGCATCGCGCAGACCGCTGTGAACCCTCCGGCAGCCGCCGCGCGCGCACCTGTCTTGATGGTCTCCACATCCTCGCGACCTGGCTCGCGCAGGTGCACATGCACATCGATAAAGCCAGGCGCTACTACGGCGCCATCACAATCAATGGTCATGGCGTCTTCCGGAGCATCGATCTCTCCACCGACGCGCGCGATCAGTCCGTCAACAAGAAGCAGGTCGCCCTTTACATTCAGCTTCTGGCCCGGATCGACCAGCCAGCCACCACGGAGGAGAATCGGCCGAGTCACCGCTCTCCCCCATGCTTGGCTGCCTCGGCCAACTCCGGCCGGCCCCCAGCGAGGAGGTAGAGGACAGCCATCCGAATAGCCACTCCATTGGTCACCTGATCGAGAATTACACTGTTTTCGCCATCCGCGACATCGGAGTCGATTTCAACGCCCCTGTTCATCGGTCCGGGATGCAGTATGAGTATGTCTCGTTGCGCTCGCTCCATTCGCTCACGCGTCACACCGAAAACACGATTGTACTCGCGCAATGATGGGATGTAACCGGCAGTCATCCGCTCCAACTGGAGCCGCAGGATGTTGAGCGCATCGGCCCACTCGATTGCCTCCTCAATTCTGTTAAAAACGGTGACGCCGAATTCATCGATCGCGTTGGGTAGCAGGGAGCGGGGTCCACACACCGCCACCTCGACCCCCATCTTCTTCAGCCCCCAAATATTCGAGCGCGCCACGCGAGAGTGGAGAACATCTCCGCAAATACAGACACGTTTTCCTGCGAGAGTACCGAAGTGATCCCGAAGTGTCAGAAGGTCGAGCAAGCCTTGCGTGGGATGTTCGTGAGTGCCGTCACCCGCGTTGATCACTTTTGACTCGATACGCTCCGCGAGGAACTGGGCTGCGCCGGAGGCACCATGACGGATGACAACCATGTCAATGCGCATCGCCTCGAGATTGCGAGCGGTGTCAACGAGAGTTTCACCCTTGCTCACACTCGAGCCCGACGCAGCGACATTTACCGTGTCCGCCGACAATCGCTTCTCCGCAAACTCGAAGGAGATGCGGGTCCGCGTGGAAGCTTCGAAGAAGAGGTTGACAATCGTCTGTCCACGAAGGGCCGGGACCTTCTTGATTGCGCGCTCGCTGATCTCCTTGAAAGGTTCAGCGGTGTCAAGGATCAAACGAATCTGCCCGGCGGAAAGCGGCTCCAGAGCCAGCAAGTCCTTGCCGAGCGCGCTCGTCACTGAGGTGGCTCCTGGCCAACCAGAACCACTGCATCGCGACCGTCCAGCTCCTTGACCAACACATCCACCCGACCACCCGCCTGAACATCGAGTTTCTTGCCCACAACATCCGCGTGAATCGGAAGTTCGCGTCCGCCGCGGTCAACCAAAACAGCAAGGGCTATGCGGGCTGGCCGGCCAAAGTCCGCCAACTCGTCCAGAGCCGCGCGGACTGTTCGCCCGGTATAAAGTACGTCGTCAACGAGCACCACGTGCTTGTGCTCGAGATTCCATGGCAGGTCGGTAGGGCCGACTACGGGCCGAGGTCCAACCGTTTGTAGATCGTCTCGATAGAGTGTTATATCAAGCGCGCCCTGGGGAACCGCTACGCCCTCGCTGTCCTCGATAATCCTGGAGATGCGGGCAGCGAGCTGCACCCCTCGTCGCTGGATTCCGACGATTACCATCCCGTCGGTCCCGTCGTACAGCTCAATAATATCGTCGGCCATGCGGCGGAGGGTGCGGTCCATGGCTCTTGCGTCGAGCACAGTTCTGTTGTCGGTAGGCATCGAGGGGGAATGATAGACAGGGAAGGCGATGCCGGGAAGCGGGAAATCGCGCGTTAGCTCATCAACTAATGGCGGAACGGCTGAAATCGGTCTGCACTTGACCGAGAATCGCATCGTCCCGAAAGGTGTATGCTGGTAATCACCGGGTCGCCCATGCGCGCTCGGCGCGGAAGAGGGGCGCTGAGCAGCTGCCAGCGAGGTTTCTACGCAGGAAATTGAGGCCGTCATGAATCCGGAATATGTATTGCACTGAGTTCGGCTAATGCCCTGGTGGAAACACTTGACAATAGTAGCCACAGCTGTAAATAAGTAAGCTGGAGAGTTATGTTTCTGCAGGCGCTTTTGCCCGTAAAGACGGCGTAAGCCGGCGTCTCTCCGCTTCGTCTCTTTATCAGCGATTCGCTGCCACGAATCTGTCCGGCGGGGCAGCTTGGCGGCACTCAAGGGTCACTATGCCTGAAATGTTATCACACGAAAGGAGAAGTGCTGATGACAGGCCCGCTGCGGAGGCGAGGTCCGGCAAAGTGTCGGCAAGGCCTGTTCCCGATGACGCAACCATGGAATTCGCGGGTCGCCTCGCGAGTGAAGGACAGCGGAAATACCAGGAGCGTGAATTCGAGGACGCCGAGCGGTTGCTTCAGAAATCACTCGAGATCCGCGAGCGTGCTCCCAATGTGGGAACCTCGGGACTTATAGATAGCCTGACGTCACTCGCCGCTGTGCACGTTGCTCGTGGCGATATCGGTCGCGGAGAGCTCTTGCTCGAGCGCGCATTGGCTGGCAGTGAGCAACTCTTGGGACATCAGCACCCAGATCTTTCCCTCCTTCTAAATAATCTCGCGCACGTCTACTACAAGAGAAAGAAGTACGAGCAAGCTGAAAAACTGCTTACGCGGCTTGCGGGTATTACGAGCGCCAAAGTAAACGCCGAGCCCGAACTGGCGGCGGTATTGGCCAGCCTTGCGACGGTTAGAGAGGCGACGGGCCACATCGCCGCGGCGCGGCAACTGTGGCTTCGGGTTCTGTCGATCCGGGAAAAAACACTGGGAGCCGACTCCCCCGCGGTGGCAGCAGCGCTTGAGCATCTGGGAGAGCTTAGCGCAGCGGCTGGTCACCTGGAGCAGGCTATCTCATTGCGAGGCCGGGCGCTCGCCATTCGTGAGCGCTCGCTTTCACCCGGGGATGCAAGCCTCCACGTAGCCCGCGACAAAATCGCGTCACTTCGCGCCGCCGTGGACGCGCGAATTGCGCGAGGACAGGAATCCAAAGGAAAACAGCGACCGGCTTTCTCGGACATTGAGGTAACGCCTGGTGTCCGACCACTTGCAGACCGCGCTTCGTCTCAGAAGCCGCAAGCCGTTCCCATGGAGGCGATTTATCAGGCAATGGCGACCGCTGGAGATGCGAACGACGGTCTCGCTGTACGCATCTCAAATCGCTTTCGGGCATTTCTTGCTGGTCGTGCAGCAGAGCGTGCCGGAAATCCCGATCCAGCAGATTCCAATTCTTTTTTCGCTTCTGCCTCATCCGTCCTGTCTCCTTCGCGGTCAACCGACCGGGTTGCGGCCGATTATGAAGCCCTGGATGAAGACGTTTATCTGGAGGAGGACCTAGACGAGCTTGGTGAGAGCAGATTTGACGACGGGAAAGCGGAGGAGTCGCTGGAATCCACAAAGTTCGATTTGTTCAGTGACCAAACGTGGCCGAAAACCAAGTTGATCGGAGGAATCGTCTGCCTCGTTGCACTTCTCGCCGTAGCCATGTCGCTCATCGCAAGCACTAACGAGTCCTCAGCCGGACTGTCGCTGGATGCGCAATCACTCGAAACCGGACGGATTTCCACTGACGAGACGGCTGGAGAAGGTGGCTCTAGCTCCCAGCCGGCAGGTGGCGCTGGCGGTATGCGGTACTCGGTGCAAGGGAGGGGCGGTAAGGAAGGTGCGTCCTCGAGGCAGCAGCGACAGCAACTGCTCGACAGCCTGGCGCGCAAGCGTACGGACTCACTTGCTTTCCCAATGCGTGGGGGCACTTCGCAGCTGCGAGTACCTGGCGTGCGCGCGATAGTACCCCAATAGCGTAACCCGCCACGTGCTGTGGCTACCAGACCGATCCTGAGGCCGCAACGGATGGGGCGAGATTCGAACTCGCGAGGGCTGTTACACCCCACACGCTTTCCAGGCGTGCGCCTTAAACCGCTCGGCCACCCATCCTATCACCTTGACAGCAACTGCCCGCAATGGCCGGGATTCCAGTGCCAGACAGCTGTGACCCGGCACAAAGCAAGCAGAACCTGACTCGGCGGTGAAGGGCACCCAGCATCGAGTACCAACCACCTTACCCGCCAAAGCAAGAAAGCAGGCCAGATCAGGCGGACAGGGTGGGATTTGAACCCACGATACCGGGGTCACCGGTATGCCGGTTTTCGAGACCGGTGCCTTCAGCCACTCGGCCACCTGTCCAACGCAGAGCGGGAAGTTTAGCCGACCTTCGAGGGGGAGTCAACGCAGTCGCGGCGGGCCAGGAAGAAGCTGGTAAGGAGTTCGGCACATTCCTTGGCGAATACTCCGCCGCGCACTTCAGGGCGATGATTGAGGCGGGGATGCCGCAACAGGTCACCGACGGACCCGGCCATACCGGCCTTGTCGTCCCAGGCCCCGAAAACCACTCGGTCCGGTCGCGAGAGCACAATGGCGCCGGCGCACATGGCGCACGGCTCCAACGTCACATACAGGGTGCACCCGGTCAGTCGCCATGATCCTGTTCGGATCGCAGCTGCACGCAGAGCCAGCAGCTCTGCGTGGGAAGTGGCATCCTGATCACGAACGGTGCGATTGTTCGCGCTTGCAACGACTGTCCCGTCCCGAACAATTACAGCTCCTACGGGTACCTCCATAGCGAGCGCGCCGTCCCGTGCGAGATCGAGCGCTGCCATGATCCCGGCCTCGTCCGCGCTGGGGAATTGCTGCTTTCTGGAAGGCACGCTCGTTGCTTTGGGGGTGATCATATGTTCGCATCACTCAAGAAAGCCTACCTGCCACTATTACCGATCGTCCTGCTGATTACAGCAGGCGCGTGTAAGGGAGATCCGACTGAGCCCCGCCCGAGCGCTCCCTCGCGCTCCGTTCTGAACGGAAGTTATACCTGTGTCGGCTTCAAAGCTTTCTACCAGGGGCCGGCGGGTCTCGGCTATTATCGCGGTTCCTGCCGCAACTACCTCACGATCAGCAGTCCGACGCGACAGGACTCAGTCGAGACGTTTCCATTCATCGTCAGCCCCGACAACGCGGTGAGCCGACCGAGCTTTCCGGGAGTGTTCGGGATGCTGCAATACGACGTTCCTGCCGCGCGCGCCAGAATAGTCTATCCGGGCCGGCCAGACGATTATTTTGATGTCAGTGCCGAAGGTGGAACTGTTCTATTCGAGCAGACGCGGGTATTCGACTTCTCAGGAGACGGTCGCGCAGATTCGCTCTTTCTGACTTTTCTCAAATCGGGCACGTAGTAGCCTAGTCGCCCCTGGAACCCTCGCTCGGGGGCTCGCCGGCTGGCGAATCGACGACATTTACTCCCGGTAGCGCGTCAGAAACCTGCGTTCCGGACTTCCTCGAGAAGGCGAGCGCCCCATTGTTGCCCGTTGAAACAATGATGTGATCGCCCTCGGTGAATCGTCCCTCCAGCACGGAAAGGGCTAGCGGGTTTTGCACGTAGCGTTGAATGGCTCTTTTTAGAGGACGTGCGCCGTAAACTGGGTCGAAGCCATTGGACGCCAGCGCTCGTTTGGCTTCAGGAGTGACCTCCAAGGTGAGCTTACGGTCCGCGAGCAGCTCGTCCAGTCGCCGTAGCTGCAGATCAACGATGTGCTCAATCTGAGCCATCTCCAGTGGCCGGAACACCACGATGTCGTCCACGCGATTGAGAAACTCCGGCTTGAAGGACTGCCGAAGTGCCGCAAGCACCAGCCGTTCTGCCGACTCCCAGCTTGTGGATGCGTGCTCGAGGATATCCTGGCCACCGATGTTCGAGGTCATGATTATCACGGTGTTACGAAAGTCTACCGTGCGTCCCTGCGAGTCGGTTAGCCGGCCGTCATCCAGAATCTGAAGCAGTATGCCGAATACATCCGGATGAGCCTTCTCGATCTCGTCAAAAAGTATTACCGAGTATGGACGGCGGCGCACTGCTTCTGTCAACTGACCGCCTTCCTCGAAGCCTACGTAGCCTGGCGGTGCACCAATGAGCCGCGCGACCGCGTGCTTCTCCATGTATTCGGACATATCGATCCGTACCATGGCGCTCTCTGAGTCGAACAGGAACTCCGCAAGCGCCCGCGCTGTTTCCGTCTTTCCCACACCAGTGGGCCCAAGAAAAATGAAGGAGCCGATCGGCCTGTCAGGATCCTGAAGACCCGCGCGAGAACGACGAACGGCATTGGAGACGGCGGCAACCGCTTCATCCTGCCCCACTACGCGGCCGGCAAGCACGCTCTCAAGCTTGGTAAGTCGATCGCGCTCCGTCTCCATCATCCGGGAGACCGGAATTCCCGTCCAACGCGCCACTATTTCCGCGATATCGTCGGCATCGACTTCTTCTTTTAAAAAGCGACTACCGCCTTCCTGGCGACTCGCAAGATGCTGCTCCGCCTCCCGCATCTCTTTCTCAAGCTGAGGAATGGTGCCGTACGAAATCTCCGCCGCCTTGCCGAGATCGCCGCTCCGCGTCGCCAGATCGGCATCGACGCGCGCTTGTTCGAGACGCTGTTTGATGGATGCGACTTTGGTGAGTGTATCCTTTTCCGCCTGCCATCGCGCTTTCATTGAGGTGGACTTCTCTCGCAGCTCCGCGAGTTCTCGCTCGAGATTGCTCCGGCGCTCTACTCCAGATTTGTCGGTCTCCTTCCGCAAGGCTTGCCGCTCTATCTCCAGCTGCATGATCCGCCGATCCACCTCATCGATTTCCTGTGGCATCGAATCGATCTCGATCCGCAGACGAGCGGAGGCTTCGTCAACCAGGTCTATGGCCTTGTCGGGGAGAAACCGATCCCCTATGTAGCGATGCGAAAGCGTTGCAGCCGCGACCAGCGCGCCATCGGTTATACGCACTGCATGGTGAGTCTCATATCGCTCCTTGAGACCTCGCAACATGGCGATGGTGTGCTCAACCGAGGGCTCGCCGACCAAAACCGGCTGGAACCGCCGTTCGAGCGCCGCGTCCTTCTCGACATGCTTGCGGTACTCATCCAGCGTGGTAGCGCCGACCACGCGCAGCTCTCCGCGCGCCAGCATCGGCTTGAGCATGTTACCCGCGTCCATGGCCCCTTCTGCCTTGCCCGCCCCGACGAGAGTGTGCAATTCATCTATGAAAACAACGAAGGCGCCCTGATTCTCGGTCATCTCTTTCAGGACGGCCTTCAACCTCTCCTCGAACTCACCGCGATACTTCGCGCCGGCAATCAGAGCGCCCAGGTCGAGCGCGACGAGCCGCTTGTTCTTGAGTCCCTCAGGCACGTCACCGGTTGCGATACGTTGCGCCAATCCCTCGACGATAGCTGTCTTTCCGACCCCGGGTTCCCCAATGAGAACTGGATTGTTTTTCGTGCGTCTTGAAAGTACCTGAACTACACGGCGGATCTCCTCATCCCGTCCAATCACCGGGTCGAGTTTGCCCTTTCTTGCTGTCTCCGTGAGATCGCGCGTGAAGCGCTGTATCGCCTGATATTGCGTTTCAGGAGTCTGATCGGTTACCCGATGCGAGCCACGCACAGCCTTGAGCGACTCAAGCAACGTTTCTCTGGAGGCACCGACTCCGTTCAGAAGTTCGCGGCTCTCGGTACCACGCACGTCCGCGAGGGCCAGGAGAAGATGCTCGGTGGAGATAAATCCGTCTCCGAGCGAGCGGGCTGTGTCCTCGGCGCGATCGACGAGCTGTGTGAGCTCTCGTGAAAAGGTAGGCTGAGCCGCGGACTGCTTGGGATGGCGGCTGATCTGCTTTTCGACACCTGCGCGAAGCTCCGCTACACTCGCACCGACTTTCTGAAGGAGAGGGATGACTATCCCCTCATCCTGGTTGAGAAGCGCGAGCAGCAGGTGCGTATCGTAGACGAGCGGATTTCCGGTCCGCCGCGCAACCGCGAGGGCCTCCGTCAAAGCCTCGGAAGCTTTTAGAGTAAGACGGTCGGGATTAATCATTGGGCAGGTAAAGTACTGTATGATCCATACAGCAAAATACAGTCTTCTCCCAACTGAGTGGGGTAAATCTGGTATTGCAGCATTCCAGTAACGCTGCCTTTCAGTTAGACGGTTCGCATGCGAGGCACCGTTAACAGCTATGCAGGATGAGAGGATGCGAGGATCAGGGACAACGGAAAGACAAAATGAAAAATTAAAAAAATGAAAATCAGACTGTCCTGATTCGCTCCGCCTCCATCCTTCCAATCCTTGTTATCCTGTAAAAAAAGCTTCCATCCTCTCAATCCTCTTCATCCTGTCAGGTTTCTTGATACTACCGTCGCAAAGTTCAACCGGCGCGGCCGGAAAGCGTCCTTGCGCTTGATTCAAGAAAATTTGGAGCAGCGAAACAATTCGCATTGCTCCACCAGCCGCATATTATTCCGGTACCTCGGCACTCGACTGCTGCCGTTGAAGCTTCGCCTCAGTTCGGTGCGGGCTTCACCGAACCGCTTGAATCCGTCATCAGTGAACTGGCCGCTGCTCGTGCTTCCTCAACGAGGGAGGCTATGACTTCATTAGCGGCCTCCGAAAGAGCCATTACTATGGCCGGCATGGTCCCCTGGCGAACCTCACGCTCCACTCGCCTGGTGCCCCGCCAAACGACAGAGTCATCTTTGGTGCGCACCAACTGCGCATCCAGAGCCACAGCCGCAAGCACCGTGCGTCCCCGATTCTTTTCCTCGAATTCCCTCACCGAACCGCGCCACTGATAGGCATAACTCCTGAGAGACAAGGGGTCATAAGCCGCAGGATCCTTGTCCAGTGGGCGTGCCTTCAGAATAGTCTCGGTGAGTGATCCAAGCATCTCGCTCAGCGGAATCGCCCATTCGCGATTGGGATACACACCATAGGAAACTTCATCCACAGTGTAAACGATGCCGTCATCGCCGTACAAGCCGCGGGTGACATAGGGCAGGATCGCGAGACCGCCACTCAGCGGCTGACTCGACGCAGAACCCGCCACACCGTCCAGTGGCTCGACCGCTGAGAGTCTGTACAGCTCGAGAGGCGGCACCCGGCCGCGCATGCATGCAGAAGAAAGTAGTGATAGAAAAACGCAGCTGGCCAGACGCCATCGAATAGCGAATCGGGTTCGACAGGATGATTGCTTCCTACCGCGAGTTGATTCCTCGCACGGATGGCCGCTGGTCGCGCCCGGGCTGTTACGCACGAGCGGTCCTGGAGCCAACCACAATTGGAAGTCGCTTCCGTAGACGCCACAGATTCACGGTGTTGGCCCCACTCGCTTCTTCGGCGTCGCTGGTTGCTTCAATACGCTAAGGGGATCGCGCTCGATACGGTTTGTCAGTCGAGCAAGATCGTCGGACGCCTTGGACAGGTCGCGCAGGATAGACTCGACGCGGTCCCCGCGCCCGATAGCATCGCGCAGCTCCGCCACCAATTGCCGTGTTTCGTTAAGAGTCTCCACCGCTACTTTTTGTGTGCTTGCGATCTCGGGCCGAGCGCTGCGCACAGTGGTGTCCAGGGCGGCGACGAGCCTTTCAGTTCGTGCCAGGACACTCGCGAGTTGGTTGTTGGCGGAATCGAGTTTGCTGAAAAGCAGCTGTGTTCCTGTATTCGCGTTTATGAAAAGTGAATCAGCGTGCACAAGCGTGCGGTCGAGCCGTTCCAGCGGCGACGTAGCAGCGATCCGTTCAGCACCCGCGAAGAGCGTATCTGCACGACCCAGAAAGCGCGCAAGCTTGCTCATGGCGTCCTGGAACGTGAGGTTGTCTTCCGTCTGCAGTACGTTCCCCGGGGGTAGCTCCGCCGCATCACGCTGACCGGTAACCAGATTCAGATGTGGAGCACCGAGC
>JACDCM010000096.1 GCA_013817545.1 Gemmatimonadaceae bacterium
CCGCAGCACATGGCCGTCCAGTTTCTCGGTGGGCTGCGTGGCGAGAATGCGAGCCAGGGTTGGCGCCATGTCCACTACCCTGACGAACGTATCATAGCGCCCTGTAGCAAAAGGCGGCCCGTAGAAAATGATCGGCACATGCGTGTCGTAGTCGTGCGGCGAGCCATGCATCGCTATCGGAGCGCCAATATCCCACACATCGCCCGGTCTCAAGGTCACCACCAGCTCGACTGGTATATCGGCGGGAACTGAATTGAACCAGCGCCGAGCGATGGCGTCTCGGGCCGTGTCGGCAGCGAGCTTGCCCACGTGATCTACGCGGAGCACGCCCGGGTGTGCGCGCGCATCAGCCACAAATGCCTTGATCACCGCGTCGGCCTCGGCCGGGGCTCGGACGAATGCGGCGCGATCGATGAATACCAGGCCGGCATCAAACCGTAGAGCGGACGTATCCAGGCCCTTCGCCGCAAGCGCCCGCCGCTGCTTTTGTAGGACACTTGAAAGATCGACACGCCGCGCACCTTTCCGTAGTTCCGGAAGAGGAGCAACACCGTGATCTGCCGTGAGTGCGATCACGACACGTGCGGAATCCCGCAGCGAATACAGCGTGTCGATAAAGGCACCCAGCGAGCGGTCGAGTCGCAGAATCTGGTCGTGGATTTCCCTGGAGTCAGGACCGTATTGATGTCCTATGTAATCCGTGGCGGCGACCGATACCGCCAGCACGTCCGTATGTGCGGCGTTTCCCAGGTCCAGGCTGCGCATTCCCGCAAGTGCAAACTCCAGCGTTACTTCGTCAAGCCATGGATAACCGGGAAACAGCTGAGTCGCGCGCGACGAGTCCGCAGGCAATACATGCGGGAAGGTGAAATTTTTTCCTTCGGATTCCGCGGCAATGGAATCCCGCTCAGGATAGGATGACTCATCCAAAAGTAGTGTCCAGGAGCGCCCAGCCATCTTCGCCGGACGCTTTCGATCGTTGAATTCGCGAACCCACTCGGGTAGTGTGTCGCGATAATACGTGCTCGTCGTGAAAATGCCGCTGGATGCGTACCAGTATGCGCTTTGCCTGGACCGGCCGAGGGGCAAAATGGCCCCCCTGTCCTTTCCGGATACCGA
The DNA here is from genome assembly GCA_013817545.1 of Gemmatimonadaceae bacterium. Classification (GTDB taxonomy): domain Bacteria; phylum Gemmatimonadota; class Gemmatimonadetes; order Gemmatimonadales; family Gemmatimonadaceae; genus JACMME01. Next base: position 1,120 of record JACDCM010000096.1, read on the forward strand.
GAGCGCCCTCGTAGCCGGCGTCTTCGAGCGAAGCCAGTCCGTCAGAGTGCTCCCGCGAAAGCGAAAGGGAGAGGCGCCCGGCCCTCGCGCGCCGATGAGTGGAGTTTGTTGGTCCTGCACACCGGCGCTGTTGCGGACGATCCCGGTGCTGCGAGGAAAGCGTCCCGACAGTATGCTGGCATGTCCCGGCGCGGTCTCCGTGGTCGCGTGGTCGTGATGAGCATTCGTGAATACAGCACCGCCACGATACAGGCGGCCGAGCCCTCCTGTGAGCTGCGCATCGTACCGCTTGAAGTAGTCCGGCAGAAGCTGGTCGACTGTAATCAGGACGACTAAAGTCGGAACGGGCTCTTCGCTCCCCGGTACAGGCTCGCGCGCCACCTGGGATTGTGCGCTTCCGGGAAAAACCAGTGAGAGCGATAGCAGAAATGGGAGAATCGAACGCATTACGTGTGGGGATGGGGATTGGAAGTAGGCACCAGGAACCAGGAACCAGAACCAGGCAAAAGGAACCAGTGGACCAGGAGCGTCAGACCTACCTGGTTCCTGGTTCCTGGTCCCTGGTTCCTGCCCTCAGTACACCGCCAGGCTATGCGAACGCATCCTCTTCTCCAGGCCGAATCGAACCTGTTGCCCAGGGCGGACGTAAACGGCGTCGGTGCGTTGTCGGGCGGTCGAGCCAACCGGCTCGGCATACAGACGGATCTCCCGGTCGATTATAAAGGGCCCAAGCTCAAACACGCCTGTTGTCATGGAGGTCACCATCCCGAGCCGCGTGAACTGTCCCGCGCGAATCACGAACACGCGCACGTCGAAGATGCTCTCGTTCACAACTTCCAGAGAGGCAGTGCCGTAAAGGACTTCAACCTCTTCTTCGGGTGTGGGAGTAGAGGGATTTTTTACCTTGGGTGCACAGCCAAGCGCTAACCCCACAATTGAACCGTACAGGACCAACTCGCGCATGCGCATGCTACCTCCTGATGGTCCCGTGATTCGAGCACCTTACGCAAGCTGAGCGTCGGCTCACAAGATCGCAAGAGACGCGTTGTACAGGGAGCATCTCGCGTTGGATCGGGGAAGCGGTAACCTCCATCAATGCTATTGCAAACCCGCTTTCCATTTCTTTTCTGACGTATTGTTGACAGGCCGCTGACATTCCGGTAGCGTTTATCGTAACACTACCGATCATTACGGTAAGTACTACCTCGTTTCATCGGACGGCTTCGCCTTTCTTGCGCCGGAGCCCTCCGCCCACCGGGCGGGTCCGGCCCATTACGGTGTTGGACCATCACCCGATCCCCCCACCAGCAAGACAACCCAGGAGGTCATGTGCGCAAACGATTGTCATGCGTGCTGCCACTGCTGCTCACGCTCATAGCGGCGTCCGCGGCTCAGGCACAAAATCGTTTTGTCACCGGACGTGTTTTTAACACGGCCACGCAGGAGGGAGCGCCAGGCGCCATCGTCTCGCACGTCGGTGGAACGGCGACGGCCCAGGCGGACGACGAAGGTCGTTTCCGCATTACTCTTCCGGCCACGGACGCCACGCTGCTCGTGCGTGCGATCGGCTACAGGCGCGCCGAGGTGCGCGTCAGCGCTACGCAAGAGGCTGTGGAAGTTGGACTTACGCGCGACGTGCAGAAGCTGGATGAAGTGATCGTGACCGGCGCCGCGACGACGCAGACGCGTCAGAACGCATCGGTGGCCGTTTCAACCGTGGGCGGCGAGGAGCTCAACCGCGTTCCCGCGGTGTCGCTGGACAACGCCCTTCAGGGGAAGGTCGTGGGCGCCAATATCAACATGAACAGCGGCGCGCCGGGTGGCGGCGGACAGATCCAGATTCGTGGCGTCACGTCGGTCCTCGGGAGCGGCGAACCGTTGTATGTGATCGACGGCGTGATCATCAGCAACGCGGCCTTTTCGACAGGCATCAACGCGGTATCGCGCGCGAGCGGGGCGGCAGCGACTTCGTCCCAGGACAACCAGATCAACCGACTCGCCGACATCAACCCGAACGACATTGAGAATATTCAGATCCTGAAAAGCGCGGCAGCTACCGCGATCTACGGCTCCAAGGCCACCAACGGAGTGGTGATCATCACCACAAAGCGCGGCAGGCAGGGCGCGGCTCGCTTCAACCTGACTCAGCGCGTCGGCACTTATGACGCGATCCGTCTGCTCGGCTCGCGCCGCTTCAATACGACGACGCTCGCTGACGTCACTGGGGATACCGCACTTCTCAGAACACTTAGGACCGAGTGCAGCCCGGAGTGCCCGTACTACGATTATCAGGGCGATCTGTTCGGGCAGAACAGCCTTTCGTTCGAGACGGTCGGCACCGTCAGCGGTGGAAGCGAAAATACGCGGTATTTCATTTCGGCGACGAACAGGTTCGAAGGAGGCACGCAGCTGAATTCGAACGACCGGCGGCAATCCCTTCGCCTCAATATCGATCAGGGGTTCAGCCCGAAGTGGACGGCCAGCGTCTCGGCGACGCTCTCGCGCAGCCTCACTAAGCGTGGTCTTTCGAACAATGACAACACGTTCATCAGCCCGTTCTATGCGTTCGGCTACACGCCTGCGGTCATCAACCTGAACGATCGTGACGCGACCGGCGCCTACACGGTCAATCCGTATCTGGAGTCCAACCCGTTCCAGACACTGAGCTTCCTGCGCAATGCCGAGGACGTTTGGCGCCAGGTCGCTAGCGGGACTGTCAAGTACACCCCGTACGCCAGCGAACGGCATTCCGTTCAGTTCAGTGTGATTGGCGGTTTTGACCGCTTCGACGCTGATGGCCAGGTCTTCTCGCCGGGTTTCCTTCAGTTCGAGCCGGACGATGGCTTGCCCGGCACCGCAGTGCAGTCCAACGCCGTGAGCCGTCAGTTCAACGGATCGTTCAACGCGGTGCATACGTACACGCCGGCCGGTGGCTTCCTGTCCTTCCTCAGCTCGGCGACCACGTCTGCTGGTGTGCAAGTGGAGGAGCGTGACCTGAATCGGTACACGATTCTCGCGCGCGGCTTGGTTCCGGGGGTAGAGCTCACGTCCCAAGGACAAGTCACCCCGTCGCACTTCAAGTCGGCGGTGCGCGAGCAGGCGTTCTTTGTCAACGAGGAAGTGCTTGCGTTCAACGAACGGCTGTCCATAGCTGGACGCGTTCGCGGCGAGCGCAATAGCGTGCAGGGCGACCGGGAGAAGTACTTCTACTGGCCCGCCGGTTCTGCTTCGTACCGTTTCGTGAATCCCTTCCCCTACGCGGACGAGATCAAATTGCGTGCGGCTGTCGGCACATCCGGCAACCAGGCGCGCTACGCGGATCGCGACACGACGCTGACGGGTCTTGGTATTCTCAGCGACCGCCAGGCTGTAGGCGCACCCGTTACTCTCGGGAATCCCAACATCAAGCCTGAAAAGATGACCGAGCAGGAGTATGGGTTGGATATGACCTTCGCGAAACAACGCGTCGGCTTGGAGTTCAGCTACTTCGACCGCACGATCACCGACCTCTTGCTCAACGCGCCGCTCGCGCCCACTACGGGCTTCGGGCAGCAGGTAATCAATGGTGGCGAGTTGGAGACCGAAGGCATAGAAGTGGCCCTCAATATCAATCCGGTGAGGACGCGCGACTTCAATTGGAACGCGCGCACTCAGTACTATCAGGTCGAGTCCTTCGTGAAGAGCCTTCCGGTCGATCCGTTCGTGGTCGGCAACTCCGGCTTCGGCGCCGCGTATGGCCGCGCCCGCATCGCGCAGGGCTTCAAGTCCACACTGATCTGGGGGAACAAGACCCTGGAAGATGGCTCGATTGTGGACACAGCTCTCTTCGATTCAGCGCCCGACTTCCAGATGCAGTTCGGCAACGACTTCACCTACAAGGCGCTCACGCTCAACGTGCTTTTCGACTGGCGCAAGGGCGGCTACGTGTCGAACATGACCAAGAATCTGTTCGATGAGGGGCTTAACTCCTACGACTACGACGAAGCATCGCCGGATACCGCCATCGGCGCCACGTTGGGCGAATACCGCTACGCCAACTGGAACGCCGGTAACAATGCGAGCCAGTACCTGGAAGACGGTTCTTTCGTGAAGCTTCGCGAAGTGACTCTGTCGTACCAGTTGCCGCAGAGCTTCGTCAATTCGATTCCGGGCGGCGCGCGCGACCTGCGTCTTACCCTGAGCGGCCGCAACCTGGCCATCTGGTCCGACTACTGGAGCCTCGACCCTGAGGTCAACAACTTCGGAAATCAGAACGTGACCCGTTTCGTTGATCTTGCACCCTATCCGCCCACCCGCAGCTTCTTCTTTAGCGTCGACGTAGGGTTCTAACGGATGCGATCTCAAATCAAAACACACCTGACCACTTCGAGGACTCCCTTGATAAAATATTCAATGACTCGTACCCTCACGGCGGGAGCGCTGGCGCTCCTTGCCGCCGGGTGCAGCAGCGATCGTCTGGTAGTTCCGGACTTCCAGAATCCTACGTCCGGCCAGATTTCCAGCGATCCGCTCAGCGCCTTGCAGTTTCTAGCAACGGGCATTCTCCGTGTAGACCGCGATAACATCGGGCCATATATCAGCGGAGTGGGCATTCTTGGCCGCGAGTCGTACAACTACACTCCGACTGAGGGCCGAAACCACACCGGTTACGTGCAGACTGTAAACTCAAAGAGCTTTGGCGGCGTTGCGTTGTTCTCCGGACGGTACGTCAACCTCCGCAACATCTTCAACTTCATTGAGTTGGTGGAGGGGGCGTCTGACGCCACTTTATCGGCGACGCAGAAAAGCGCAGCGCTCGGCTTTGCTCATACGTTCGAAGCTTTCACCCTGCTGTACGTGATCAACACGCGCGACAGTATTGGCGCCGTGGTGCAAGTGCAATCCGATCCAAACGCCCTTTCGCCGTTCGTATCGCGTGACTCGGTGTTCAACTACATCATCGGGCGCCTCGACGCCGCCGACGCTGAGCTAGCGGCTGGCGGATCGGCCTTTCCGTTCGCGCTGGATGGCGGATTTAGCCCCCCCGCAGGCGTAACCGGAACGAGCTTCACGTCGGTCGCACAGTTTCGCAAGTTTAATCGGGCGCTGGCGGCGAGAGTCAACGCATACCGCGCGTCGCTCGGCATTTCCGGATGTGGTGCACCGCGAAGCGCCACGTGCTATACCACTGTGTTAGCGAACCTTGCCCAGTCATTCCTGAGCACCACTCCAGCGGATATTACGTCGCTCGGTATTTTCCGCCCGTTTTCAACGGCTGCGAACGAGGTTCAGAATCCGCTACGCTCCGGCGTTTCGGCAATTGTAGCCCACTTCAAGGTTGATTCCGGCGTGCAGTTCAATGGAACGACCGCGGATCTACGCTTTACTCGCAAAATCACCACATTCGCCGGCCGAAACGCTGCGTCGCCAACAATCGGCGTGCGCACGACGTTCGATCACCGTCAGTTCACCTCGGCGACTGCGTCACTTCCGGTGCTGAGGAACGAAGAGCTTATCCTTCTCCGTGCAGAGGCGAAGTGGTTCACTGGCGACAAGGCTGGTGCGATCGCCGACCTGGATCTCGTCCGTACTGTGTCGGGTGGTCTTGCGCCGTACGGCGCGGCTGGGATCGCTTTCTCTGAATCACAGTTCATCGAAGCGCTGCTGTACGAGCGTCGCTTTTCGCTCTTTTTCGAAGGACACCGGTGGATCGATCTCCGCCGGTTTGGGCGGTTGAATCAGCTCACGCTCGATCTTCCGACGCACGTGATCGTTAGCCGGCTGCCCGTACCGCAGGGGGAATGCCTTATTCGTGGTGGTGATGTGCCTTTCAACGGGTGCAGCTGATCCATTCGGTGGGAAAAGGAGAGTGGTGAACCGCTGCCACTTCTCTTTCTCATAGTACTTCAGCACACGGCCGTGACACACCCAGTCATTGCGAGGACACGAAGTGTCCGAAGCAATCTCTTGAGCCTATAAGGGGATTGCTTCGCCGCTCCGCGGCTCGCAATGACTGCCCGTCCTGAAGTAGCCGTGCGATTTCACTTCCAGACGGAAATCTCCTCAAGCGCGCGGCGCTGAAGATCTGGTACTCGCGCGTTCGAGGCGGGGTAACCAACGGGCATTAGGAGGAAAGCCTTCTCATTCTCGGGACGCTCTAGCAACGTGGCGAGAAATCCCATCGGGCTTGGCGTGTGTGTAAGGGTGACAAGCCCCATGTGATGTATGGCCGATATGAACAAACCAACGGCGATACCAACCGACTCCTGAGTGTAGTAGTAGGTCCTCTTGCTTCCGTCGGCCTCCAAACCAAACAGGTGGCGAAAGACGACCACAACCCACGGCGCGTCCGTTAAGTGCGGTTTGTTCTGGTCGGTGCCGAGGGCAGCTACCGCGTTCAGCCAATCCGGTGGCATCCTCCCGGCATAGTTGGCACGCTCCTCCTCCTCCGCGGCTTCGCGGATGCGGCACTTGAGCGCGGTGTCGGAGACGGCCACGAATGTCCACGGTTGCTGGTGAGCGCCACTTGGAGCAGTACCAGCGGTTCGGACGGCGAGCTCAATCAACTCGCGCGGCACTGGCTCGCTGGAAAACTGCCGCGTTGTGCGGCGTTGGTTCATCTCGTCGAAGAAGCTGCGAGCTTGCGTCAGCGACTCCCGGATCGGGAGGCGAACAAAGTGCAGTGGGACGAACGGACTAGGTGCGCCAGGCGCAATCGCAGTGTCGTCAGGCGTGTTGCTCTCCTCTTCGCCGCGGCTCACTGCTTAAGCGCCGGCAGTAGCTCTTTCCGTCTGTATAGCGCACCGCCCTTCATTACCATCCGTATGCGCCGGGCATTCGCAATGTCGGCGGTCGGGTCCGCCTCGAAGACGACCAGATCGGCGAGCTTTCCAGCTTCGAGCACCCCGATGTCGTCGCGCCGCATTGCGCGCGCAGAAACGATGGTCGATGCGGCGAGCACCTCCGCGGCAGACATGCCTGCCGCCTGAAGGGCCTCCATCTCGCGAAAGACGCTAGGTCCGTGGGCTGTACCGGGGTTGCCTGCATCGGTTCCCATCGCGATTGGGATACCCGCCAAGCGCATGCGACGGATGTTGGCAATTGTTGCCTCGCTAGCGCTTTGCTCGCGCTGACGTGTACGCGCGACACGTGACGAGCGCTCGGTGTCGGGAAGTATCCGCTCGAGATTGGCGCGCGTGGCCGCGTCCACACATTCGAGTGGATATCGTGACGCTGGCGATCGGCCCTCCGCTACATCGAGATAACCCTCGAGAACGGTAAGAGTTGGAATTACGATCGTCCCGTTGCTCTTGGCCAGCGCGATGAACTCCTCGTCCACGGGTTCGGGAGCGACGCTGTGCACGAGCACGGTGGCGCCGGCCCGTAGTGCGTCCTTAGCTCGAGCGAGCTGCGTTGCATGCACGATCAGTGGCAAATTGGCTCTTTTCGCCTCTTCCCCAGCAACCATGAGCAGCGCGCGAGCACGCGGCTGCGCGGAATCCGGAAGCTGGAGATACCACACTTTTACCGCGCCGGATCCAAGGCGAGCGAGTGACCGCACGGCGGCGCGCACCGTCGAATCATCCTTCATGTGCAGGAACTGCCGACTTGTAGCTGTGTTCACCCAGTGGTCGACGGTGGCTAACAGCGGCCCCGAGGCAACCACGCGCGGCGACTGCAGCTGAAGCTCCTGCCTCCTGGCCAGGCTCAGCGTCCACGGATATCCGCCCACATCGAACACGCTGGTAACGCCCGAGCAGAAGTACGCGCGGTTAAAACGTTCGGGGCGTTTCTCAAGCGCGGCCACCACCGAGTCGTAGGGGAATTGCGCGCGGACATCAAAGGCATCGGGCCTTCCATCGACCCACCCCGTTTGAGAATAGTGCACGTGGGCATCGATGAGTCCGGGGGTGATGAACGTGCCAGTTGCGTCAACCGTCTCGGCACCGGCGGGCGGTTTGCAGTCCGCTCGCGCGGCAGCGCACACAATTTTCCCACCCTGCACCACGACTACCGCATCGGAAACACCGCGCTTGCCGGGGTTGATAAGCGTGCCGCCGACGAGCGCCACCGGTGGAGGCGCGGCGCCGTCAGGGAGTCCGAAGGCGGTGCTAACTCCGATCTTCCAGCCGTCATCGCCTTTTACAAAGATTCGCTCTGAAATCCCTTCGCTTGTCTCGCCGCCTTGCGTGACGCGGTAGTGATACGTGCCGTAGACGACGCCGGGAGCGATGGAAACGAGACGGAGATCCCGCGCGATGAGCGTGTCGGGCCACGTGGAGTCGCGACGGGCCGGCCAGTTCGCGAAACCGAGCTCCAGTCCGCCAGGGCCATTGCGAGCGAGAGCGTCGGTTTGGAGGTAGTACGACAGGTATCTTGCACGATCACGTTTATGGATCGCGTCTATATTCGCTTCGAAAACGATGCGGGCCGCAGCAGTGTCGCTGGGCGGCGTTTGGGCGGCGGGGCTAGCACTTGTCGGAAAGGCCGCGATGAGTGCGAAAACGAGATAGCGCATGCGTGGGAAGATGAAGCGTTGCACCCATGACGCAAGCGCGGCCTGTTTTCAGACCCAGAAGCAACATGTGATCTACTGATCACCGACCCCTGAGACTGTCAGTTGTCAGTCCAGTTGCAGCGCCAGTGGCCAGTGCGAGATTCAGTCGTAGGGGTCAGTGGTCACTAGTGGACTGCTCTTTCGACCTCAGAATCCCACCGTAATTCCAAGCTGATACGTTATGAGATTTGCTTGGCTTTTAATGGGTGTAAATGAGACCGTGTTGTCGGGATTGTCCGTGATACTTCCTTCACGGAGGTATTCCGCAGTGCCATTTCCGTGATACCTGGCTCCCAGATCGATCGAGATTGGACGCAATCCTTTCTTCACAGGAATGTACAAGCCAGCCGCACCGGTGTACGCGAAGGTTACATCGTCGTGGTTCGTGGTGCTCAAGAGGTCTTCACCTTCCGAGTTTCTCCCTTCGATCGACGATCTTGTCGCAAAGTACGACAACCCGACACTTCCCGTGACGTATGGACGCAGCAACCCGCGCGGAATCATGAACTGCGGTCCGATGCCAGCGAAGAAGATACCGTGGTCGGTGTCGAGCTCTGCTTCGATGCGCGGAAAGGGACGAAAGCGTCTGCTCTCCTGGCCATACAGGATGTAGCCCAGGTCAGCCCGGAGCGCGAATGGTATGCGCCGAGCTGGCTGGAAGAGAAAATGCGCTCCAACTCCCCCACCTACGTCTATCTGTTCGTCGAGCGCCCCCAACGGCTGAGCCACTAAAAGGCCAATTCCGAAAAACGCCCGGCTGGGAGTCGTGCGCTTGCGCATGAAGTCTCCGTCCAATGTCTGCGATTGAAGACTGGGCGCGGCGAGAGCGAGCACTGCAATAGCTGCCAGGACAAGTTTTGGACGCATAGGGTAACTGGGTGGTGAGTAGGTTGCGGTGGTTATGAACAAGAGACAACGAACCAACCCGGAAACACTACGTTGCCAACCGCTGCCGGGATTCGATCTGAATACCCCGAATGTTACGGCGCTGGAGCGCGGTCCGGGGGATCCAGGTCTGTAACAAGGGTCTTTCCGAGCTCGGCTCCAAACGCCGCAACGAGCGCGCGCTCGGCACCGAGAACGCGTCGAGCGGCGATCAGATGGGTGACAAAATACTCGCCACGCCTGGAGTCGAGATCGTCGTACCGGACACCGGCGCCGCTGGAGCTGGAATGTATTATTCGGTTACCGCCAGCGTAAATGGCAACGTGGTCGACGGTCGACCCGTTCTGAGCAAAGAACATGAGATCCCCAGTGCGAAGGGCGCTTACACGAGGCGTCACCGAGCTTCCTGCCGACGCCATTTGCCGAGATGTACGCGGGAGCTTCAGATCATGCCGCGCGTACACGTGCTGGACGAAGCCTGAACAATCGAAACCGGTTGTCGGTGAGGTGCCCCCATACCGATAGCGAGTGCCCAGGTAATCGTCGGCGGTGTCAATAACTCGAGCGGCTGAGGCGGAGTTGGCAGGGGCGGGTGTAGAGCGCGGGATACCGCTGGAATTGCGGGTATCCCGCCTGGTGCGCTCCACGCGCGCGGACGATGCGGAGCGCCTGCTCGAACTGGAAGGCCGATTGCCAAAACCGATTGTGATGCCAGCGCGATACTCCCATTCAGTTTTGAACCCCGCTGGAAGCACCTGATTGTCGCGAAGGGGCATTCTGTAACGAGCGCTGGCTTCAACACCGAGCACGCTAAGGAGAGACCGGGTTACCCCCGCCCCATAGCTCCAGGTGGCGATGCTCGTGTCTGACGTTCCCTGCACGCCGTGTCCGCCGATTCCAACGAATGCATTGGGTGAAAATCCGGCAAGCAGCATGGTGAGTATCGGGACCGTTCTGAACGGTGCCAGCACGACATCAGCGTCAGCAGTCCAGGCGCCGACACCGAGTTTGGGGGGCCGCTCTTCGCCGAAATTCCCGTCTTGAGTAACGTGAAGACCTCCGCTCAGGCGGAGTCCAAGTGGGCCTGTGTAGCTGGTAAACGCGAGACCGCCAAGCTTTGGAGCGCCGGGTAGCGCATCGTTACGCGCGACGAAGATCCCGATCGAGTTCTGCTGCTGCGCGCTTGCGAGAGTGGTGCAGAGCGCGATTGCCGGCAACAGGGAGATACTGCGGTTTGAGAGCATTGTGATGTCCGGTGAGCGGTTACTTAGCCGGAAGGCGAATGTGGTGCCCAGCTTGCGCCGCGCATATCGCATTGTCACATCGACACTTGAGCATCGCTGCATCACCCGTGCTGGTTTGCGGTGCCCACGCTTCGGGACACGGTTTCGTAGCCGGCTGGGGACATAACTGCTCGGTGTTCGGTGCTCGGTGTTCGGTGTCCGGGTGGCACTGCGCGGTGTTCGGAGCTCGGGTTGCACAGCGCGGTTCGGTGCTCGGGGAATTAGCACCCGGGCGTCTCCAGAGGTTCTTCGCAGTTCGCAGTTTCGCCGCCCTCCTCTTGCCTCAGTCAACGCGACAAGCGCACTCTATGCG
>JACDCM010000097.1 GCA_013817545.1 Gemmatimonadaceae bacterium
TACGCATACCTCGGGGGTGCGATCTCATCTCACCATGAGCGCTATCTCTGGGCAAGCCGGCCCGCGTTTTCGCCTGCTCGGTAGCCGCGCTGCGTACGTGAAGTACGGGTATGATGTGCAGGAAGCTACACTGCGAGCGGGAGCGCAGCCCGGTGAGGACTGGGGGGAAGAGCCGCGTGCCGCATGGGGACTTCTCGGTGCTGGCGAAGATCTCCAGCCAGTTCCGAGCGAAGCAGGTTCGTATCAGCAGTTCTACCAGGGTGTCGTGGCGGCGATCAGCGATGGTGGTTCACCTCCAGTCGATGCTCGCGATGCTGTGGCTGGTCTCGAGATCATCGAGGCTGCGCAACGATCTGCAACCGAGCGGCAGGTTATCACGCTGCCGGCCAGGGACCCTCGTGTGTGAAGGAGCAGTGCTCGCAGATGGTTGCACGCCGCGCCGACTTCAACTGCACCGGTCTTTGATTACAGAAGAGTTCGGCCTTCCTTCCCGAACAGGTGCACGCGCTCGGCAGGCACATGAACCGTGATGGCGTCGCCAATGCTCGGCAATGAATCGTTGGAGACGGCTGCCATGAGACGGTGCGGCCCCACGTCCAGGTGCACGTGGCTGGTGCCACCCAGCCGTTCTATGAGTACAACGCGGCCGAAAAGTGCGTCCCCTTCCCCTGTCTGCTCAGTTGATCGATCTGTCGTAAGACCGACACTCAGGTCTTCAGGACGTATACCAAGAGTGACGCGTTCAGACGACTTGCCGATTGCAACGCTTTTCCCCGGCAGCCGTATGCGCGCACCTTCCGCGACGAAGACCCGCTCGCCATCGCGTTCCTCAATACCGCCTTCCACAAAGTTCATGGGCGGCGTGCCGATGAATCCCGCTACGAATCGGTTGATGGGAGCGCGGTACAGCTCAATCGGCGGTCCGACCTGTTGAACTTGTCCGTTGGCGAGCACGACGATGCGATCGCCAAGTGTCATTGCTTCCACCTGATCGTGCGTCACGTAGACTGTGGTCGTCTTGAGACGGCGCTGCAGGCTGCCGATCTCGATACGCATCTGCGCGCGAAGTCCGGCATCGAGATTGGACAACGGCTCGTCGAACAGAAACACCAGCGGTTCGCGCACCATCGCACGCCCCATGGCTACGCGCTGTCGCTGCCCTCCGGATAGTTGTTTGGGCTTGCGATCCAACAACGCCTCCAGGCCGAGCATGCCGGCGGCCCACCCGACACGCCGCTCGATCTCCTGGCGCGCCACCTTCCTGATGCGAAGACCGAGCGAGAGGTTCTCGCGGACGGTCATGTGGGGATACAGCGCGTAGTCCTGGAACACCATGGCGACGTCCCGCTCCCGCGGGGGCAAAGCAGTTACGTCGCGATCAGCGATGCGGATCGTCCCCGTCGTCACCTCTTCGAGACCCGCCAGCATTCGTAGTATCGTCGATTTCCCTGAGCCCGAGCCGCCGACCAACACGAGGAGCTCGCCGTCGGCTACTTGCAGGTGGAAGTCGTCGATGACGATGGCCTCGCCGAATCGCTTGTTCACGTGCTCGAAGGAGACGGAAGGCATCGTTAGGCTAGCTCTTCAAGGTGAGTTGACGGAATCATGCTCGCCGTCTGCTTCAGATGGAACGGATTAAACGGATCGATCGCTGGTGCGACATGCCTCCGCTCGGCAGGAATCACGTTTCGTTTATTTTTGAAAAAGAGTAACAGCAATTGTACTCTCAGCGTGCAGGAGGTGTTCTGCGGTAGCTGTTGCTTTTAACAAAAATATTCAGGTCTCGACATCGAGCACTGTCACCAGCTCACACACCGTAACAATCCGCAGCATCCGTTCAATCCGCAGCATCTGTCCAACCTTCCGTTCTTGATGCCCGTTCCAACTGTCCAACCATCGTTCTCGATGCCCGTCTCGAGAAGGCCAGATCATCCCTTGATGCCAGCGCCAGCCATGCTTTCGATGAAGTATCGCTGCAGGAACATGTACGCAATCACGACAGGCACGACTAAAACCATCGCCGAGGCTAACGATACGCCAACGGTTCCAGCGCCGCCGCCGAGTGCAAATACCGTGAGCAGCTGAGGAAGCGTCATAAGCTGCTGCTCGCGGACGACCAGCAGTGGCCAGAGCACCTCGTTCCAGGAACCCATGAACGTGAATATCGCGACCATGGCCAGCACGGGCTTCGACAGCGGCCAGAAGATCGTGAAGAGGATGCGCAGTTCCCCCATGCCGTCCATGCGTGCGGAGTCGATGAGCGATTGCGGAATCTGCAGAAAGAACTGCCGCAGCATCAGAATCGCGGTTGCATTGAACAGATAGGGAACGATGAGCGCCGCGTAGGTATCGATCCAGCCGAGCTGAACGATCAGGGTGTACAGCGGAATGAGAGTCAGCTGGCCAGGCACCAGCAGCACGGCCATCGTCGCGGCGTTGAGGGCGGGCCGACCGCGGAAACGGAGACGCGCCATCGCGTACGCCGTGATCGAGCCGAACACCAGAACCGCCAGGGTGATGGTCGTTGCCACCAGCGCACTGTTGAGCAGAGCGCGCCCGAATGGCGCCCGTGCCCACATGGTGCGGTAGTTGTCGAGCGTGATCTCGTCCGGAATCAGATTCAGCGTGCCCACCTCGAATGGCGGCTTGAGCGTGCTGGATGCCATCCACAGGAAAGGATAGATGAAGGTGAGCGCGGCCAACGCGAGAGTCGCGTACAGAGCGATGCGTCCGAGCATTTTCACAGTGCTTCAGCCTTGCCGATGATGCGGCGCTGAATCGCGACCACCGCGCCGATGATCAACGCGAGCGCCACACCAATCGTGGCTGCGTAACCCATCTTCTGATACGAAAAGGCATTGGTATACAGGTACAACACGATGGAATACGTGCGTCGCAGTGGCCCTCCTCCTGTCATAACATACGGCTCAATAAAGAGCTGGAAGCCGTTGATGGTAGAGAGCGTGACGACGAGGATTGTCTGGGGCAGCAGTAACGGCAGCGTCAGGTGCCGGAAGCGCTGCCAGGCGGACGCCCCTTCAATCTCGATAGCCTCCTGGCAGCTCTTCGGTATGTACTGCAGTCCTGCGAGGTAGATGATCACGTAGAAGCCGACGTTCTTCCATGTCACCATGACCGCGATCGCGGGCATCGCCGTCAATGGATTGGTGAGCCACGGAACGGGCGTAAGTCCGATCCTCACGAGCAGCCGGTTGATGAGGCCGACGTCAGTAGCGTACAGGTTACTCCAGAGAATGGCGACAACAGCGCCGGATATGACAACCGGCAAAAAGAACGCGGCTCGCCAGAAGGTGCGGAAGGCGAGTGGTCGATTGAGAGCGACGGCGAGTGCCAGCGCGGTCACGATCTGCAGCGGCACGTGGATGCTGAGAAACACAAATGTGTTGCCGACAGCGCGCCAAAATCGGCCGTCGTCCGCGAGCAGTCGCACGTTGTCGAGCCCCGCGAACGACGGTGCGGTCACGAGATCCCACTGCAGAAAGACGAGCACCAGCGCAAACACGATTGGATAAGCCGCGAACGCGAGCAGGAAAACGGCATAGGGTGCTCCCAGCCGCCAACCCGAGCGTTCTTCAGCGCGCATTAAGAATTTTCGTAGCTTCGCCTGCAGCCCTGCTCACGGCTTTCCGCACCGGCACGGTGCCGTAAATGGAAGCCTCCTCATACGCTTCGGAGACCAGGTCGAAGATCTCGACGACGTCCGGGTCCAGATCGATGTCGCGTGTCCGCTCGACGTAAGTGGCGAAGGTCGCAAGCGTCGGCCACCGCGCGAGCGATTCCGTGAACCGCGTATCGGTGGCGAGTCCGCGTCGGTACGGTAACTGGCTCGCCTCTTCGATGAGTAAACGGTCTGCCTCTGGTGACGTCAGGTACGCGACGAAGCGCGCCGCGGCGTCGGGGTGGCGCGTGGTGGAAAAGATGGCAATGTTGCGCAAATCAGCGAACGCGAAACGATCATCCGGATTCGTGCCGTCCGCCGAGGGTACGGGCACAACATCGTAGCGCAGGCCACTGATCTTGAGCTCGTCCAGCTCGCGCACGAACCACGGTCCGATAATCTTCATCGCGACTGTTCCATCAGCGAATGGATCGCGACCCAGCGCGAAGTTCGAGCGCGGCAAGCCACCCTCGGCGAAGCCGCGGCGCAGGACTTCCAGCGCAGCCACAGCAGCCTCGTTGTCAAAGACGACCTTGCCGTCAACGACGAGCGTCTTGCCGCCAGAGCTCGCGAGATACAGCGGATAAAAATCGTAAAAGCGTTCGTGCCAGGTGGTCTTTAGCGTTGCCCAAAGCGCCCACTTGTCGTTGCGGCCATCGCCGTCGGTGTCGCGAGCGAGCCGCCGAAAGGCGTCGAGCAGCTCGCTGTGATTGCGTGGCGGCTTGATTCCGGCGGCCGCCAGCAGGTCGACGTTGTACATGAGCATCTCGGGATTGGTCTTCCACGGAAACGCATAGATGCCTCCGTCGGGCAGGCGGAGCGGCGCGAGCATCGCCGGAGTGGTACGCTCGCTGAGACGCGCGGCCGTCGCCACGCGATCGTCCAGACGCACCACGCCTCCGGCCCGGACGAGCCGCGCGAGCAGTGCAGATGAGACATTGGAGCTCACGTCCGGTGTTGCTTTTGCCACAATCGCGGCGAGCAGAACTTCTTCGGAGGAACGACCGGCGGGTAACGGTTGAACTCGCACCTGCACGTCCGGGTTTTCCGCGTTCCACTGCGCCGTGAGCCGCATGGCGAGCCGCGTTTCGGGAGGGTTAGCCGCCGGCCAGTAGGTCAGAGTGATCGGGGGTGCGGTTCGGCCCGCTCGAGCGATCTCAACGCCCGAAGGTCCGTAACGCAGCAGCAATCGGTCACCGGCGGGGCCCTCGAACTCACGGCTATCCGGAGTGCTGGTGAGTGAGCTGGCCGGATTGCTGGTGGACCGATATCGCATATATCGGGAAGCTTCCGGATTGCCCGTCACTCCCTGCAAAGCGAGCAGCGCTTCGATCGTGGACTCCGCTCCGGAGTTGCGATTCACCAGAGCCGCGGACGGGCCGTCGATTCCGTCGAATGTCCGGCCAGTCTTTTCATCGTACATGCTGACACCGGCCGGATTGGCGCCGA
Organism: Gemmatimonadaceae bacterium; assembly: GCA_013817545.1. Lineage (GTDB taxonomy): Bacteria > Gemmatimonadota > Gemmatimonadetes > Gemmatimonadales > Gemmatimonadaceae > JACMME01. The sequence goes on from JACDCM010000097.1 coordinate 5,129, forward strand.
TGAACCACCCTGCGGCCAGCCCCGCGAAGACTGCGTACCGGTGCTCACCTGTCACCTCCGCCAGAGCCAGGTAGCCCTCGACGATCGGCCCGATGCCGTACGCGATCTGGGGAAACCACGTCGCTTCCCCATCGCGCGAGACGGCCGCAGGCATCTGTCCAGCGAGGAGAAATCTGCCCCAGAGCGCATCGGCCTCCCGTCGTGCACTCGCGGCGAATTCGGGGCGACCCAGTACGCGGGCGGCGACGGCGAGCGCCTGCGAGGAACGGCAGCCCCATGCATGCCAGGTCGCATCCGGGCGATCGATGTGCGCGCCCCAGGGCGGGACCGAAATGGTCCCGGCCGAGTGACGCGCCAGTAGTTCGGCCGTTCGAATCGCCAGCTCAGCCACAACAGCTGAGGGTTCGGCAGTCTGCAGCGCCAACAATCCCAGTAGCGCTTCCGCGGTCGCAGTCGCAGAACCACCGATGAGTCTGCCCGCCTCTATCTCGCGCGCCATGCGAGAGACTGTTCGCTCGAGCACCGGGCGCATGCTCGTCAAGCGAGCGGCGTCATTCGGTCCGAACACACGCACTGCTTCGCCGAGCGCCCAGAGGCTGCGTGCCGCCCAGTATGACATGCTTTTTCGACTGCTCGGCGCGTTGCGGTTCAGTCTTCCCGCGGCGTCGATGAAGTTGACGAACTCACCATCGGCCTGCTCCATCGCAACGGCGAAAGCGAGAAGACCGAGCGCCTCATCCCGGTCGCTAGTGTCGCCGCTAGCTTCGTATGAGCGCAGATAAACGACGGCCGCCCGCGCCGCATCATCCAGGCTCGCGATTCCTTCGTATCCGTCCCGCGCGGGAGAGGCGGTGGGTTTGTAATCGGGCGCCTCCGCGTACAGGGCCACGACGCGAACCTTCTGCCCATCTACAACCGCGTCCAAACCCAGATGCCGAAGGTGCTCAAGTGAAAGGCTTAATGGCGGAGGACCAGAGCGCGCGGGTGTGGACGCGGCTTCGCGACCGCATCCGAGGCCAAGCGCGGCAATCGCGAGTACGCCAAAGCCTTTTATCCGCATCATCCGGTTCGTCCTTTGTCGCATCTCGTGAGTTACCCCACCCAGCGTTTGATCCACAGCATCCGTTCTATCCAAAGTATGGCGTGCAACCTTTTGACATTGATGCCTTGCTCGGCCGCGGACGAGCATCAAGATCGGGAAGCTTCGGATAAAACGGATCAGATGGATTGTTCAGGTGGGCAGTCAGACTGCGCCCGCGGCCGCATTATTTTTCATGGACTTTTCGATCGATTCCAGCAGCTTGCGTTTCCCAACACGGGCGCCAGCGACGCACACGTCGGCAGCGCCGTAGTAAATCAGAAAGTCGTCTGCGCGCTCGATCAGACCTTGCGGAAATACGACTCGCACACCGGTTATGAAGTTGGCGTGATCCACCTGAGGTATGGGGCCGAGCTCGATTTCGTACGGCGCCTCGGGCGCAAGAGCGGGTGCGTCGGAGACGTACAGAACTGTTTCCGGATTCTCGCTGTTCAGGACGCACCATCCCATCGAGTAGACGTTGCCCTCTTCGATAGCGGTCGCGCCGTGAAAGGGAAATAGCCATCCGAGGTTGGTGCGTACCGGCGGCGCTCCGGCGCCGACACGTGAGCTGCGCCACGTGCCTGGCTGAGGACCAAGGAGGGGAACTCCGGTATCCGGCCAATCGTCTTCGAGTGAGGCCACCCGCGCGCACACGATGCGCGGCATTGGGCGATGCAGGATTACGTACTGCCCGTCGACCTTCTCCGGGAAGATCACGCAGTTCTTGTTTTCGCCGGCGATGCGCGGTCCATGCCGGCGGTAGCGCTCGGGACGCAGCAGATCGTCGGTGGTGATAAGGCAGACGCGTGGACCAGCCGGCGAATACCCGGTGTAGGTAATCGCGTAGCGGCCTTCGTCCTCGAGATACGTTATTCGAGCATCCTCGACACCCCATTCTTCGTATGGTGCTTCGCGCGCGATGGCCGGACGGTCCCAGATCTCGTCTACGTACTCGCCATCCGACGACAGCGCCATGGCGAGGCAGGACCGGCGCGTGTCTTCTTCAAAGACGCGAACAAGGAAGACGACTCGGCCGCTGGCGCGATCGACGGTAACGCCGGGGTTGAACGACCCGCTGGCGCGAGTGAAAGGGATTTGAGACGGCCGAACCAGCGGATTTGTTGCGAGACGTTCGAGAGGCGCAATCATGTAGTATCCCGTGACAGCCAGGCTGCGTATAGGCGCTCGAAGTGTGCGGCTGGCGCACGGTAATACTCGTCAGCACTCATGTCGAGCACGCGGGCGACATTCGCGTGCACGAGCGCTCCCGCTTCGCGACGCTTTCTCAACCTGCGGAATACGTCCGCCGCGGGCTTCTCGCGTCCGTCCGCTCGCACGAGCCCGAAGGTGCGCTCGCGCACCGCGGTCGCGAACGGGGGCATGTCGAACAGTCGAGGGTCGTAGTCCCCGTAACACCAGGCATAAGCACCGGCTGCGCCGGTTTGCACCAGTCGGTTCAACACCGCGTCGTAGTAGTCGGCCCCCTCTTCCTCCGACGCCAGATACTGCGAGCGGGGCCGTCCCAGGAAATCGTCGGTGATCGTATGTCCGGCGACACCAGGCGGCGCTGTGCACAAGCCGAATTCCTGCATGAGCGTCGGCCGGCCAGTGCCCGCCAAGCCAGCCGTCAGTGCGCAGGAGAAGGGAACCAGCTCCGGATCGAGGAACGAGCGGGCGACGTCGCAGAAGAGCGGGTACGCGTGCATAACGTCCTCGTCGGCGACCGCGGCAAGGTCGTCAACGCGCATGTTATTCGATGTGGTCAATGACGGCAGGTGCGCGCCGATCTGAATGGATGCGCCGGGAGCAACTCGCCTGATCGTGTCCGCCAGTAGCGACGCCCAAAGCCAGCCGGCATCCCTCGTTTTTGGCCGCTGGGCATCATCTATCTCATTGGCCAGATCGAACGCGCGAATGGCAGCGTCGCCGGACAAGGCGCGTGCACACGTCTCCACCAGCAGCGTCTGGGAGCGCAGAATAGTGGGATCCGAAAACAGGTCTGCGGGCCGGCCTAGAGCATCCAGCATCCAGTCCGGCCACCACATTCGGCCGCTCATGTTGATGACAATAAGCGTGGGCACAACCTTTAAACCGGCATCCTTTGCGCACTGCGCTACATCCACAAGCCGCGCGACCATATCGGCGGCCACGGTGAACGGCGCTGGAAGGAAGTCCTGCGTGAGCGCGAAGACGCGCACTACATCGAAGCCAATGTCGGCGATGTGCTGCATCTCGTCCCGCACCCGAGCGAGGTCGAGCTCACGCCACATGTACATCGCGCTGCGACTCGGCCAGTAGTTGAGTCCGAGCTCGAAGGTCACGGTGGCGAAACCGTTCGGCGCGGTACGATGAACCAGGAGAGGGGCAGTATCAGCATGTCATCTTTCCGACAACCCTGCGAGAATTTGCTCGAGTGACAGGTCGGCGACTGCCGTAACCCCGTCAGCGGCGCCGTAATAGATGCGCACGAGATCTCCCTCGGCGAGAAGACCGCAAGTGAAGACAACGCCTCCGAAGAAACCCTCGCGTTCGTAGGACGCCTCGGGTCGCAGGATTGGTTCCTGCGAGCGGGCGATGACTCTGGATGGATCGTTCGCGTCGAGCAGTAGCGCTCCGAGCGAATACGTCGTCGGCGAAGCCGTAACCCCGTGATAAACGGCGAGCCAGCCATCCCGTTTTCCTGTTCGTACGCGAAATGGAACGGCGCCGCCACCCACCTTGGAGTCATCCCAACTGTCCGGGCGCGCTCCGGCGACGAACTGATGCTCTCCCCACGAGATCATGTCAGGTGACGTTGCAAACCAGATCGTGGGTTCGCCCAGCCCCTCAGGCATGGGGCGGTGGAGCGCTGCATAGCGGCCGCCGATCTTCTCCGGAAAGATCGTGACGTCGCGGTTGGGTGGCGGGAATATTATGCCGTGTCGCTCGAACGTCCTGAAATCCGTTGTTGAGGCCAGGGCGGTGGAAATACCGTGTTGCGAAACTGCCGTGTAGTTGATCCAGTAAGTGCCGTCCAGAAGCGTGATTCGCGCATCTTCGACTCCGAAGGATTCGTATTCGGTGGCTGGAGACAGAGCGGGCGCCGGCTCGACCTCGAAGTGGATGCCATCAGTCGAACGGGCGACACGCAGATGCGAAATTGACGTGAGCCACGTGTGGCCATTCGAGATCACGATCCTGGGATCGCTCACGTCCAAACCTTCTGAATCCTTGTGCCACCGCTTCATCTCCAGGTGGCCGGAGTCTGCATTGTACACAGGGGCCGCAATCTCGTCGGACGAGTCATGCGGCGGGGCCTCGGCCACCCGCACCAGCAAGAGGATCTCTCCTCGATGCCGTATGACAGCGGGGTTAAAGACGCCGACGACTTCGAGATCCGGCCTTGAAGGCTGAATCATCCTCGGCGTCAAAATGGGATTTTCCGGAGCCCGGCGCGGCGTGATCATTTCGGGCACAGCGAGCTCGAAGTTTCAGAGTAGATTCGAAATACGGACGGCCGTGAAGGTGAGAAGCCTAGCGCGGCCGCTGGAATGTCGTAAGCGCCTACCGCGGACCAGTGACAAATCCGAAGGATCCGTTTCCGGGTACGATCCGCAGCATCCGTTCAATCCGCACATACGCATAACCTTTCGTTCACGATGCCTGTTCTTGCCAACCTATTCACTCCCACCGCAGCACGATCTTACCGAAACTCTCGTTCGACTCCATGAGCTGATGTGCCGAACGAATCTCTGAAAAGGAAAAAACGCGATCAATGATTGGCCTTAAACGACCCTGAGTGAATAACGGAATCACGCGATCGGAGAATTCACGTGCGAGGGCGATCTTCTCTTCCAGGGGCCGCGAGCGCAGGACTGTCCCGACAATCTGCGCACGCTTGCGGAGCAGTACGTCCATGTTCAACTCCGCTCGCGCGCCGGCCGTCAGGCCGACCACGATCAATCGCCCCTTGAGCGCGAGGACGCGGAGATTACCGTCGAAATAGTTCCCGCCGACGAGATCCAGAATTGCATTTACGCCGGCCCCGCTGGTGGCTTCGAGTGCGCGCGCAACCCAGTCGCCGCCGGAGCTGTCGAGCCCGACGTCGAGTCCGAGCTCGCGGGCCTTGCGCAGCTTGTCCGCGCTCCGTGACGTGCCGAGGACGGTAATTCCGGCATTGCACGCTAGCTGAAGGGCGGCTGTGCCGACGCCACTGCCAACGGCGTGGATCAGAAGCCGCTCTCCAACCTGGACGCTCATCTGTTTAAAGAGCGCGTCATACGCGGTGAGAAAGACTTCAGGGATGCCGGCGGCTTCTTCCCATGAGAGATCGGCTGGCATCAGTATCGCTTCGCGCTCGTGCACTACCAGATACTCGGCGTGCCCTCCCCCTCCGACGATACCCATGACGCGGTCGCCGATAGACCAGAGACTGGTGTCAGGGCCGAGGGCGTCGATCTCGCCGGCATATTCGAGCCCCGGGATGTCTGTGGGCGCTCCCGGCGGAGCCGGATACACACCGCGGCGCTGCATCAGATCCGCGCGATTGAGGGCCGTTGCACGCACGCGAACTCGCACCTGGCCGACACCGGGCTCAGGCTGGGGCCGGCTGTGTTCCTCGAGAACATCCGGCCCGCCGGGTTTGGTAATGACAATGGCTCGCATGGTGCTTACCGTGGGTGAGTGTGTTACCGTGTTTGTGGACCGCCGGTGGGCGAAAGCGTAGCGCTGTCGCGAGACACTAACAAGAATGTCAATCTTCAACACATCACGAACCAATGTTTCTGGAACGGCGCACCGTATCCCGCAAGACACCTGTCGACGGCAAGCTGGAGATCAGCAAGGAAGCGGCGCAGTGGCTCTCCTCGCTCCGCTCCCCGCTCATGCTTGACTGCGGCGGGACGCGCGCGCCTGGCATGCTGGCGACCATGGCCTGCACCTGCCGCGGAGCGGAGAATCCTCACGAGCACCATTTCGTCGAGAGCCAAGTACTAAAAACGCTTGCCACTGGAGCGGAGGTCGATTTGAACCTGGATGGGCGTGATGGCGTTCTCTGTATTACCCGAGCTGGCTGAGAGCCGCCACTCGCGACCGTGACCCCACCGCCGAGGAGAACCATGGCGAGATACCGCAATAGACTTCCGCAACTTGACGGTGGCCTTTACCTCACCGATGGCGGTTTGGAAACCACCCTGATCTTCCTTGATGGATTGGAGCTCCCGGACTTCGCTGCATTCCACCTGTTGAAGACGGCGGAAGGTGAAGCGGCGCTGCGCAAGTACTTTCGGACGTACTCGGACATCGCGAAGCAGTTCGCCAGCGGACTTGTTCTCGAGAGCGCGACCTGGCGGGCCAACGCGGACTGGGGAACCCGGCTCGGCTACACGCCCGAGATGCTGGCCGATGCCAACCGTAAAGCGATCCACCTGCTCGAGGACATTCGGATTGAGTACGACACCAAACAGACTGAGGTGGTAATCAGCGGCTGCCTCGGCCCTCGCGGGGACGGTTATGTCCCGAGTCGTGCCATGTCAGAGCAGGAAGCAGAGGCTTACCATCAGGCACAAGTCGAAACATTCGCTGGTTCCGCTGCGGACATGGTGTGTGCCATTACCATGAACTACGTGGAGGAGGCCATCGGGATTGCGCGAGCCGCCCAGCGAGCGGACATGCCAGTTGCCATTTCATTTACGGTAGAGACCGACGGCAATCTTCCAACTGGTCAGACCCTGAAGGCAGCGCTCGAGCAAGTGGACGAGGCGACATCCGGATATCCCAGCTACTACATGATCAACTGCGCCCATCCCACGCACTTCGAACATGTGCTCACAGAAGGACTATGGCTGGACAGGATTCGGGGCGTGCGAGCGAACGCTTCGCGCAAAAGTCACGCAG
>JACDCM010000098.1 GCA_013817545.1 Gemmatimonadaceae bacterium
TCCCTCAACGGGGCGAATCACGTACCTGCGTTTACCAGGCGGGCCAGGCGTACGATGGGATGGCGGGATAGGAATAGGAAGTGAGATCGGTCTGAATTACGATCCCCTGCTCGCCAAGCTTATAGTTTGGGCGCCCACGCGCGACGCGGCCATCTCCCGAATGCATCGCGCGCTTTTGGAGCTCACTATTGAAGGCGTGGAAACGTCCCGAGACTTTCACTTGCGAGTGATGGAGAACGCTGAGTTCCGTCGTGGTGACATTGACATTCAGTGGTTGGAGCGTCGCCTTGCATCATTGACCTCGGTCGTCCCGCCTCCAGAAGGAATGCGCGCTGCGGCGATCGCCGCGGTCTTGTTGGCGGACCGAAATCGCGAGGGGCGGCGCGTGCCAGCAACTCATACACCCGGGTTGGCAGCCAGCGATGCATGGCAGATGACGGCTCGGCGCGAAGGTTTGAGGGGCGGATGCCCACCGTAGAATTGCGGATAGAGTCGCTGGCGGCGGGTGGAGATGGAGTAGCGCGTTCGGATGGGCTTGTCGTTTTCGTTCCACGTTCGGCTCCAGGTGACGTCGGCGATGCAGATGTCCGCGTCAAAAGAAACAGCCGCTTCGCCCGCGCGGAACTCCGTAGCTTGCGCGTCGTTTCGGAGGATCGAGTCGAAGCGCGCTGCAGGCACTATACGCGCGACAGATGTGGTGGATGCCAGCTTCAGCATATTTCGTATACTGCTCAACTCGAAGCCAAGGCTCGCATAATCGGTGACGCGTTCGAGCGCCTCGGGAAGCTCGCCGTCGGCGCCATACGCGTTCGTCCAAGCGCTTTGCAATGGAAATACCGGAGAAAGCTGACGCTGGCGCTGAGACATCGGGAAACGCGGAACGGCACGGAACGGATCGCGGGCCTTCGCCCCTTTGACGATCCTGCGAGCGTCTTCTCTCTGGAGGAGTGCCCCATCACAAACGACGCTGTGCTGAATATCTGGCGTGCAATCCTTCGGGCCGATTCGCTGCTTCCCGATGCTCCCTCGATGCGCGGAGCGGTACGTGTGGACGGAAGCGCCGCAACCTTTCACCTGGAGGGCGGCGCTTCCTGGCCAGCGTTCGAAACTTTCATGTCAGCGGTGCCCGAACTGAATGAAGTCTGGTGGTCGCCGGCGCGCGGAACACGCCAGTTAATGACAGACAGCGATCGGCGCGTCGATTCGGGTGCATCGTTCCTCCAGGTAAATGCTATCGTCGCGGCAGAACTGCAACGGTACGTCGTAGAGCGCGCGATGACTTACGTTCCAAAGCACGTGATCGATGCGTACTCTGGAATTGGAGAAGTCGCTTCGTTGCTCGCGGATGCTGGCGTGCACATCACTGCGATTGAGCTTGACGCGGATGCGGCGGCGGCGTGCGGCCGTCGCCTTCCCTCCGGCTCGTGCGCGATTGCGGGACGCGTGGAAGAAGTACTGCCGAGAGTTTTGCCAGCGGACGTTGTTTTGCTCAATCCGCCGCGCGCCGGCATCGACCAGAAGGTGTGCGTAATGCTGGAGAGCGTCCGCGAAGTTGTACGGTCCGTCATATACACCAGTTGCGATCCGGCCACACTGGCTCGCGATGTGTCACGACTCCCGGGTTATCGCGTTGCCCGAGTCGAGGCGTTCGACATGTTCCCGCAGACCGCGCACGTCGAAATCGTCTGTGAACTCGTTCCTGGAGGCGAGTGAGGTACTTCGTCACCATCAATGGTGAGCGCATTGAGCTTTCGCGCGACGGGGCGCTGTTTACCGTTGGCAGCGAGCAGGTTTCTGCCGCCTTGGAAGAGATCGAGGGAACGCCTGTCCGGATCGTAAGAATAGGCGACGAGGTGCATCGCGTTATCGTGCAGCAGCAACGCGGACGCGGGGAATATGAACTGTGGATTAATGGTCACCGCTACCGAGCGGAAGCACTCGACGAACGGGCGCGCGCGATTCGCGATATGGCGGCGACCTCTCAGGCTTCCGCCGGCCCGGCGCCGCTGATCGCGCCAATGCCCGGACTGATCGTGCGGATAAAGGTTGCTGTTGGTGACCTCGTGCAGGCAGGGCAGGGGCTGGTGATCATGGAGGCCATGAAGATGGAAAACGAGCTTCGCTCCAATGCTGCCGGCAAGGTCAGATCAATCAACGCGGAGGAGGGAAGTGCGGTAGAAAAGGGAGCGGTATTGGTGGAGCTCGAGTAGGACTACGGCGATGCATTAAAGCGTTCCCCGGCAGCCTGCATTGCGGCCCCCGGCTCACGTGCAGAACTGACCAATGACCGATACAGTTGGAATTTACCGTTCTTTTCACTCTCCATGCGATCTACACCATCAAGCGCAAAGTCGACGCCGGGTCCCAGAAGCTTGATGAACCCTTCACGCACTTGATTCTCTTCGTCCGGTGAAGGCCGTCGTCGCGGCACATATCGCAGGACGATCCTGTCTCGTCGCTCCTGGACGACCTGATATTGGTACATCCACGCGTAAGCGTCACTTCGGAAGACCTTGAGCATTTCATAGGGATGCAAAGACCGCCCGTCAGGCAACGGAAAGTAGTCGATCATTCGTCCCTGAATCTCGCTCAGCGTGGAAAACGGCTGGCCACAAGCGCAGCCTTCGGATCCCCGCGTAACCACATCGCCGAGTTGGTAACGAATGAACGGCATCGCGAAGGCGTGAAGACTGGTTCCTACAACGGTACCCTGACCGCCGGGCGCAACCGGACGTCCATCACGCAACACTTCCAGAACAACGCCGTCATCGAAGACGTGATACCCACCTGTAGTATTGCAGGGATTGGCTATTCCGCCGAATTCGTGACTCCCATACGTGTCGTATACGGGAGCACGGAAGGCCTCGGAGATCTGTTGGGCCGCGAGGGGCGTCAGTACTTCGGCTCCGGAGATGATCAGCCGAGGGTGAATCGAAGGGTGACCTGAGCTCGAGACGAATTTCGAGAGCATGGCGAGTGAACTCGGGTAGCCGCTCAGTATGTCCGGTTGAATCTTTTCCAGAGCAGCGAGTATGGCTTCCGCCGGGAGAAGAGAATGAATCTCATGCACCTTTATCAACTGCATGGCTGCAATGAATTCTTGGACGGCGGTTTTGCGAGGACTTTGTCCTGCACTGAAGGCCACCAGCGCAAGCTTGTCGTTGAATCGCACGCCACACTGCTGTAGCGCACGAAATCTGAGAATCCCGAGCACGCGCTGTTCCCACCAGGTGCGCCGCACAACCAGAGGTTCGCCGGAGGATCCGGAAGTCGGTTGGATCAGTAGGCGCGCGGGATCGACGTCGCGTGCGAGACGGTCTTCAAGTGGCAGTTTCTGAAGATCCCGCCTGGTCGTGATCGGGATGCGAGCGAGGTCGGCGGCGGTTCGGATTTCCCCAGGATAAACGCCGGCCTGGTCGAAAAGGCGGCGGTAGTAGGGCACCTTGTCGTAAGCGTTAGCGATAACTCGGCGGAGTTGCCGGCTCTGAAAGCGGAGTAACTCTTCGCGTGATGCCCGAGGGTGGCGGAGCAAGGACGGAAGAATTGAAATCTGGTGCAGACTGGGGATCACGGAACCCTCAAGCGGAGCCCGTGGGCATCCAGTTCGCTACATACACTCCCTTCTTTTTGTGGGCCACGCACTCTCGAAGGCCGTGCGCACATACCACTCTTCGAAGCGCGGAGCTGCGTCAGGCGCCTGATGCGGCAGGAGTCGAGGATGGAGGATAGGGAGTTAGTTGCCTGAATACCGCATGTCATCGCTTTCGTCTCGGATTGGCGACCAGGTTCTTTCGGGAACGAGTCAATACCATACAGCAGGCGGCGTCCCGCAGCCAAACGGCAATTACTGCTCGATTCCAGGAACGAGGTTCCGCTACCCATCCCAGGCCCGATCACGATAGCGGCCTCGCTATGAAACGGACGCACTACCCCTCATCACGCTCCGTTGACTTCCGCTAAGTCGTTGTCTACGTTACATGTCTGTCCAAAACCAGGGCTTTGATAAGCGGCTCTTTCGAAGCCGTTCAGCAGCCGCACTTCCACGCTCGTACGCACATTAATGAGAACCTATTCCGCAACACCGAAAGATATCGAGGCTCGTTGGCATCTGGTTGACGCAGATGGCATGGTGCTTGGACGCCTAGCGACCGAAGTCGCTCGCATTCTCCGCGGAAAGCACAAGCCCATGTTTACTCCACATATGGATACGGGCGACAACGTAATCGTTATCAACGCCTCCAAGATTGTCGTCACGGGACGCAAGGCCGAGCAGAAGCAGTATTTCAAGCACACCGGGTACATGGGTCACGAGCGTTTCACACCGTACGCGCGCCTGTTTGAGAAGTATCCCGAGCGCGTGTTGGAGAGGGCAGTATACGGAATGCTCCCGAAGAACGCCCTTGGCCGGCAGCATATGCGCCTCAAGCTTCGCGTTTACGCGGGCGCCGATCACCCGCATGCAGCACAGCAGCCTGAAGTTTTGAATCTTAAAGGAGGCGGGACTCGATAATGGCCGATACATCGGTGATCCACACCATTGGCAGGCGCAAGGAAAGTGTTTGCCGCGTGTACCTCAGGCCTGGCTCGGGAAAATGGGATGTGAACGGCCGAACGCTCGGCGATTATTTCCCTCGCCCCACTCTGATAAGTGCGATTCAGCAACCATTCAGCGCCACTGATTCGCTTGGTCGTTTTGATGTGAAGGCGCGAATCGAGGGTGGCGGAGTGAGCGGCCAGGCTGGCGCCCTTAGACTCGCAGTGGCGCGAGCGCTCGTGCGTTCTGACGAAGGAAACCGCGGCAAGCTTCGCGACCTCGGACTTCTTACTCGAGATGCCCGCGCCGTCGAACGCAAGAAGCCGGGACGTCCCAAGGCGCGCAAGCGCTTCCAGTTCTCGAAACGATAAGAGTGATAGCTGGCTGGTTTGAGGATACCGCAGTCAAGCACATCACTTATCTGTTAAGCTCCTAATCTCACACGCGCTCTGAATCGCCGCGGGTGCCGGGTAACCGGTCGCAGGCGATGACGATGGGCGCGGCCGATTCAACCCGAGGATCCGAAGAAAAATGACCCACCCGCGTTTAGAACAACTTCTCGAAGCTGGCGTTCATTTCGGCCATCAAACGCGCCGTTGGAATCCGAAGATGCGCCGTTTCATCTTCGCGGAGCGCAACGGCATCTATATCATCGATCTGCAGAAGACCCTCAGGCAGCTCGAGATGGCGCAGAAACTCGCTCGCGATGTAGTCATGCGCGGCGACAACGTTCTCTTCGTCTGCACAAAGCGGCAACTAAAGGCCGTGGTCCAATCCGAGTCGGAGCGGTGCGGCGCGATGTTCGTTACGGAACGCTGGCTTGGCGGACTTCTCACCAATTTCCAAACGGTCAAGAAGCAGACGCGCCGCCTCAAGGATCTGGAGTCCGGTGCGGAATCCGGTGACTTCGAAGCTTATACGAAGAAAGAACAACTTCTCATGTCTCGCGAGCGAGAGAAGCTTTCCAAGAATTTGTCGGGCATCAAGAGCATGGTCCGTCTTCCGGGGCTGCTTTTCATCGTGGATTCCAAGAAGGAAAGAATCGCGGTGAATGAAGCCAACAAGCTTGGAATTCCTATTGTCGCCATCGTCGATACGAACGCCGACCCAGATCTCATTACGGTTCCCGTCGCGGGCAATGACGACGCCATTCGCTCTGTCGAACTTATAACGCGCTCCATGGCCGATGCGATAATCGAAGCGCGTCAGGCCGCCCCGAAGCGCCAGGAAGAACAGGAGGGCGAAGGCACCACGTACAGTTCTGACCGTGGTCTCGAGGCGGCGGATTCGGATGAGAAAAAGCGTCGCAAGCGGCCGCGGCGTCGGCGGGCGAATCCGGAGGCAATCGCTGCTCGTCTCAAGGGGCACGGCGATACGCCCGAAGGGGACTCGTCCGCCGAATCCGCGGAAAGTTCGGAGTAGCTCGATCAGGGCTGACTATAGTTGCTGGGAGTACAGAGCGGCAGTCGAACGCAGTCTACATATCGGACTCGAGTCCATCACTCGGCTAGCGTGCCACGGCCGCGCCGAAGGAGTTAGCGGCGCCGTCGGCTCGATGCCGGCGGCGTTGTTGTGAAGGACAGTATTGAAGAGCCACGGCGAGCGATGGTGATTATCGGCGCCCGGTCATGAAATCTATGAATTCTGAGATGCGGGAAACACCGCGGAGGATAGAGAGGTGACGACCACGACGTTTACGGCCAAGGATGTTCAGGAGCTGCGACAGCGTACCAGCGCCGGGATGATGGATTGCAAGAAAGCCCTCGAGGAAACCGGTGGCGACATGGACAAAGCGATCGAACTTCTTCGCAAAAAGGGTATCGCCAAGGCGGATAAGCGCCTCGGAAAAGAAGCCAGCGAAGGGGTAGTAATGAGCTATGTCCACCACAACGGAAGGATAGGCGTACTTGTCGAGGTAAATTGCGAAACTGACTTTGTCGCGCGCACGGATGACTTCCGCAACCTTGCGAAGAGCGTCGCCGAGCACATCGCCGGAGCCTCGCCATCACCGATGGGCGTCAGCCGCGACTTCGTTCCCGCAGATGTCATTGAACGCGAACGCCGGATTTTTACGGAGCAGGCCGCTCAGACCGGCAAGCCAGCGAACATAGTGCAGAAGATGGTCGAGGGCCGGGTGGAAAAATTCTACAAGGAAGTCACCCTTCTTGACCAACCGTGGATCCGTGATGGCGAAAAGACGATCGGCGACCTGATCAAGGAAACGTCCGCCAAGGTCGGCGAGAATGTCGTCGTCCGTCGTTTCGCGCGATTCAAGATCGGCGAAGAGTAGGCGGATAGAAGCGGCGTGTCAGATCTCCGCTATTCCCGTGCACTGCTCAAGCTCTCTGGCGAGGCCCTCGCCGGCGACAAGGGATTCGGGTACGACTACGACGTTCTCGACAGGCTGGCCGGCGAGATAAGCGAAGTCGTCGATATGGGCGTCGCGCTGGGCCTGGTTATCGGTGGTGGTAATATCGTACGGGGGGCCCAGCTTTCCAAAATGGGAATGGATCGCGTCGGCGCGGACTATATGGGAATGCTCGGCACCGTCATAAACGGTTTGGCCCTGCAGGATGTGCTGGAGCGCAAAGGCGTCCAGACGCGCGTCATGACAGCCATACGCATGGAGGAAGTTGCGGAACCATACATTCGCCGTCGAGCGCTGCGTCATTTCGAGAAGGGACGTACCGTCATCTTTGCGGCCGGCACGGGTAATCCTTACTTTTCCACCGACACAGCCGCGGCACTTCGCGCCATTCAAATGAAGGCGGGAGTCATCATAAAGGCCACGAGCGTCGAGGGCGTCTACTCGGCGGATCCGAAAAAGGATCCATCGGCTACGTTATATGAGGAAGTGACGTATCGCGACGTTATCGCGCGCGAGCTGGGCGTCATGGATCAGACCGCTATCACGCTGTGCAAGGAGAATTCGCTGCCTATAATCGTGCTGAACATCCACCGTCACGGAGCTGTTGCTAGCGCGGTCCGGGGCGAAAGAATCGGAACCATAGTTCAATGACCGCAATCACCGGAAATACAATCCCCGAGCTAAACAAGTCGTGTCGCTTGGCCATGGACAAGGCACTGGAAAGCTCGCGACGGGAGTTCTCCTCGATTCGAAGCGGCAAGGCAACAACTTCGCTGCTGGACACGATCCGCGTTGATGCGTACGGCAACAGCATGCCCATCTCGCAGCTGGCAACAGTATCTGTACCGGAAGCGCGCATGCTGACAGTAACACCCTGGGACAAGGGACTGGCCCAGGCAATCGAGAAGGCGATCCGCGAATCCGATCTGGGCCTCAATCCCACGGGGCAAGGCGGCGTTATCCGCGTCCCCATTCCCGCCCTCAACGAGGAACGGCGCCGCGAGCTGGTGCGCGTAATGCACAAACTGGCTGAGGAAGGCCGGATCGCGGTTCGCCACGCGCGAACCGAGGGGCGCGACCGGCTGAAGAAAATCGAAAAACTATCGGAAGACGACAAAAAACACGCGGAGAAGGACTTCCAGAAACTGCACGACGAGGCCATGAGTAAGCTGGATGATCTCGTGAAGGCGAAAGAGGCGGAGATAATGGAGGTGTGATAACAGCTGGCCCCGCACCTTCTCTCAGCATGCAGCGGGATGTAACCGAGCGAATGCTGCTAGGTGCGCTCCGGAAGTCCTGCTTCCGGCGAAGACCGGACGACCTCCCTGCCGTAAGCCGCAACGCGCCCCGTCCCGTTTGTATTCCCAGTGTCTGAGCTCGCCAAACGCGTTCTAGCCTCCGTTGTACTGGTGCCGGTCACACTCGCTTCCGGGTGGTACGGTGACTGGGCACTGGCGGCGCTATTGTCTATCGCAGCGGCAATAAGCAGTTGGGAATTGTTTCGCATCGCGCGAGAAGGCGGGATAGAGCCATTCGTGATGCTCGGCGTTCCGATCGCGGCGATAGTTCCCCTGGTCATCCATGCAAGGTATCGCGGAG
Organism: Gemmatimonadaceae bacterium; assembly: GCA_013817545.1. GTDB lineage: Bacteria > Gemmatimonadota > Gemmatimonadetes > Gemmatimonadales > Gemmatimonadaceae > JACMME01. The sequence continues at coordinate 8,502 of JACDCM010000098.1, forward strand.
TTTTCACGCTGGGCGTGACGTCGGCGAGCATTGCATTCCTCATAATCCTGGCGATGTGCATTTGGCTACGCGGCCCCACCCAGCGCCCGCTGGCTGTAGCCGCTGTTACTGTCTTCGGCATCATATACACCGGCGGTATGCTCAGCTTCGCCTACGCTATCAGATATCATCCGTATACAGTGGGCGCCGCAGGCGGCGCCACGCTTCTCCTGTTTCCGCTTCTTCTTACCTGGACTACTGATACGGGTGCGTATTTCGTCGGACGCTCAATCGGCCGCCGAAAGCTGATTCCCTCAGTGAGTCCGGGTAAATCCGTGGAAGGAGCCCTGGGCGGATTGGCGCTGGCGTTACTCATAGCGTGGTTATTCGAGCGAATGGTCCTGATTCCCGTGGCTAACATTGCCTTCGCACCCGGCGCGGTGTTGCTGTTTGGCGCTGTTATTAGCGTTGCTGCCCAGGTAGGTGACCTCGCTGAATCCCTCTTAAAGCGAGAAGCTGGCGTCAAGGACAGTTCACGAATTATTCCGGGGCACGGGGGCGTCTTCGATCGGCTGGATAGTCTCCTATTCGTTCTACCCACCGCTTATTGGCTGTTGAGCGTGTTGCGTCTTGTGCCGGTTCCAGGTTGAAACGGCGCGGAGTCGCCATACTCGGCTCAACCGGGTCGGTTGGTACGGCGGCGCTCCGCGTGTTGGCAAGACACCCTGACCGTTTCCGCGTCTCGGGGCTGACCGCTTTCGCGAACGCGTCGCTTCTCGCGGAACAGGCCGCGCAGTTCAAACCGGGAATGATCGGCCTCGTCAATAACGGCGTTTCCTCACACGCGGGGTGGCGCGGTGGCGTTGAGTGTCTGGTGGATGCCGCGCGGGCACCCGATGCAGATATAGTGATCAATGCCGTGGTTGGAGCCATAGGGCTCGATGCGACGCTAGCGGCCGTGCGCGCTGGGAAGCGTGTTGCGTTGGCTAACAAGGAGTCTCTTGTGATGGCCGGCGAACTGGTGACAGATGCCTGTCGCCGCGGCGGAGGGGAAATTGTGCCCGTAGATAGTGAGCACAGCGCCATTTTGCAGTGCGTTGCTGGCCGGCCGCACTCAGAAGTGCGACGCGTGATCCTCACTGCGTCAGGAGGGCCATTTCGCGCCTGGTCACCCGCGCGTCTCGAGTTGGCGAGCGTGTCCGATGCGTTGCAGCATCCCACGTGGCGCATGGGCAGGAAGATCAGCATCGATAGCGCCACTCTTGCCAACAAGGCGCTCGAGGTCATTGAGGCGCACTTTCTCTTCGGCTTTTCCTACGACCAGATCGAAGTCGTGGTGCACCCCCAGAGCGTAGTACACTCGTTTGTGGAATTCGTGGATGGTAGCGTTATGGCCCAACTCGGCGTTCCGACGATGGAATTGCCGGTCCTGTATGCGCTAACCCATCCAGAACGCATTGAAGACTCGGGGGTACCTACATTCGATCCTGTCGATTTGTCCCCGCTAACGTTCGAGCGGGTTCGCGCTGACGATTTTCCGGCTTTGAGGCTCGGAGTAGAAGCGGGACGACGAGGGGGCGCGGCGCCAGCCGTTTTCAACGCCGCTAACGAGCAGGCAGTCGCTCTCTTTCTCGAAGGAAGAGTTACATTCGGAGATATTCCGCGAGCGATCGAAGCGGCGCTGGATGCGCTCGATGACCTCGATGGTTCCAGCCGCGACGCGCTGATTTCTGCCGACACCAGGTCTCGTGCTTACGTGAGAGAACTTTATCGATGCTAGACTTTGTTAGAGGGGCGCTGGCCATAGTTTTTGTTTTTGGCGTGGTAGTGTTCGTGCACGAGCTCGGACACTTTCTGGCGGCCAAGTTCGTCGGCGTCTATACGCCAAGGTTCTCTATCGGCTTCGGGCCGTCACTTTTCAGCCGAAAGTGGGGGGAAACGGAGTACATAATCGCCGCCCTTCCCCTCGGCGGATACGTCCGGATGGCGTCGAGGGAAGACGAGCAGATGGCGCGGCTTGAGGGAGGATCCGAACGGCCTGTTCATGCGCCCGAAACAGTCGGCGGAAGTGGAGCGCGACTAGCGGATGAGGAAGAGCTTGCTCCCGGAAGCACGCCGCCTCGGTACTGGAACGCAAATGCAATGGCTCCCTTCGGTCCGATTCCAGTACCGGAGAATCGCCTATTCGAGTCTAAATCGCTCCTCGCTCGGCTGTTCATTCTGAGCGCCGGCGTTACGATGAACTTCCTTCTCGCCGTACTCGTTCTGGCGGGCACTTATCTCGCGTACGGAAATCCGATAGCGACAACCCGCACTGTAGGCAGTGTTGCACCACTGGCGTCGGCACCTAACCTCGCCGAGCAGCTGAGGCCTGGCGACACGATCTTCGCTATCGACGGTCAACCGGTGGGGAACTGGCGGGAAATCGTTGAATCGCTCATGACAAACGACGCGGCACCCGCGCGCATTCGGACGCATCGTGGTGAGGTCATTCTGCCGGTCGGCGGATCCGGAGACCCCACGCGCCAGGAGCTCGCGACCTCAATTCAGCGCTTGGTTCCTGCGGTTATCGATCGAGTACTCCCCGGCGGAGCAGCCAGAACTGCCGGACTGCTTTCAGGTGACACAATCGTGGCCATTGACGGCGTGCCCGTGCAAGGTTGGGCACAAGTGGTTTCTCGTATTGAGGCATCTCCGGGCACGACGCTGCAACTCAGTCTCGGCAACCCGCAGGGCCGGCGGTCCATCAATGTGACGCCCGATTCGAATACCGCTCGAAATGCCCAAACCGGAGAAACGCGTGCTGTAGGGAAGATTGGTGCGTCCGTAAGACCGGATATGAGCTACGAGCGAGTGCCTCTCGGTGCAGCATTGTCTGCAGGCTGGTCAGAAGCCTGGGGGGTTACTGGAGCCGTTGGCGCCATGTTGCGCGACCTGTCGACCGGACGTGCATCACCCCGAGAGCTTGGCGGAATCATTCAGATAGCTTCCGAATCGTCGGAGGCCGCCAAGAGTGGTTTCGATAGCCTTTTGCGGTTTCTTGCCTTGATCAGCGTCAATCTCGCCGTCTTCAACCTGCTGCCGATTCCCATACTCGACGGCGGACAGATTCTGCTTAATACGGCTGAGTCGGTGCGCGGGAAGGCCTTCAGTGAACGAACTCGTCAGTATATCGCTTATGTCGGACTAGCGGCGATAGGCGTTCTTGTTGTGCTGGCAATGTTCAACGATGTCGCGCGCCGATGGTTGTGAGCTGGCCACCTCGCTTTCTCGCGACAGTTGTCCCGCTGCTTGTTGTGATGATGACGGTGGCGAGCGAAGCACAGCAACCGCCAGCCGCGCGCTTTCAGGTAGCGGGCGTTGGAGATAGCACCTTCACGTTCCTGCTCGGGAAGATGCGTTGGGTGAGAGAAGGCCAGCGCGGACTGGCCGTGGACCCGCGGAGGAACGATGGGCTTGTGGCACGGTTCAGGGTGCTTCGGGTCACGGAGGGAGAGGCGACCGCGCTTGTCACTGGAAAGACCATGGAGCTCTCGCGAGAGCACGTTGCG
>JACDCM010000408.1 GCA_013817545.1 Gemmatimonadaceae bacterium
CGTTCAGGCCGAGCAATCGGGCGCCTTCAGGAAAGTGCCGGTCATAGCAGATGTAGACGCCAATTCGCGCGTATCGAGTCTGAAAGGTCGGGTAGCCGAGGTTACCGGGCTTGAAGAAATACTTTTCCCAGAATCCCGACGTCTGCGGAATGTGATTTTTGCGGTATTTGCCGAGATACTCTCCGCCGGCATCGATCACCGCAGCTGTATTGTAATACACACCCGGCATTTCCCGCTCGTAGATGGGCACGACCATCGCCATAGCGAACCGTTTGGCGTACGACTGCATCAACTCTATGGTTGGGCCTGGAATCGACTCGGCGATATCGCACCAGCGCGACTCCTGGCTTGGGCAGAAGTACGGACCGTTGAAAATTTCCTGCAGGCAGAGAATCTGCACACCGCGCTTTCCAGCCTCCTCGATGTACGGCAGATGCTTCTCAAGCATCGCGTCGCGCACATCTTCAACAGAGGCATTCGCGTCGTTGAGCGGATTGCTCATTTGAATGAGTCCGCCCACCACGGTGCGCGGCGTCTTCAAGTCCACCTCGAGATCACCACCTTTTTGTCCGTGTAGAACTCCACCGCATCCTTGCCATGCGCCTTGAGGTCTCCAAAGAACGAGCCCTTCGTCCCGCCGAAGGGAAAGAACGCCATGGGGGCAGCGACGCCGATGTTGACGCCGATCATGCTTACCCCTACCCGATAGCGGAACTCGCGCGCTGAACGGCCACTGGTCGTGAAGATGGATACCGCGTTGGCATACTCGCTTCTCTGTATCGTCGCGATCGCATCGTCGAGCGACTCCGCGCGAGCAACCGTCGCGACCGGTCCGAAGATCTCTTCGCGCCCGATCTTCATGTCCTGGTTTACCGACTCGAAGATCGTCGGGCCAATGAAATTGCCGTCAGGATACTCCTGCACCGCGACGCCTCGCCCGTCGAGTGCCAACCTGGCGCCGTCGCTCACTCCCGAATCGATGTAGTCGAGCACACGCTCGCGATGCGCGCGCGACACAACGGGTCCCATCGTCACGCCGTCCTCCACCCCGTATCCGACCCGAAGGCTCTTCGCCGCGCCGAGCAGACCGTCCCGCAAGCGATCGTAGGAATTCCCCGTGCCGACAATCACGCTACCAGCGAGGCAGCGCTGGCCCGCACAGCCGAATACGGATTCGGAAGCGACACTCACCGCGCGGTCGATGTCGGCATCAGGCATGACGACAATGTGATTCTTGGCGCCGCCGAGCGCCTGCACGCGCTTTCCATGCTCCGCCGCTGTTCGGTAAACGTGCCGTGCAACCGTGCTCGATCCGACGAAGGAAATGCCCACGATGCCCGGATGCCGCAGAAGCGCATTCACCGCGTCCTTGCCGCCGTGGACGAGATTTACTACGCCGGGAGGAATGCCGGCCTCCGCCATCAACTCGAAAATGCGGACCTGCGAGCGCGGAACCTGCTCGCTCGGCTTGAGCACGAAGGTGTTGCCGGTCGCGATCGCGTACGGATAGAACCAGAGCGGCACCATCGCCGGAAAATTGTAAGGTGTGATCGCGGCGAAAACACCAATCGGCTGCCTCACGAACTCGCAATCGATTCCGGAAGAAACGTCCTCCAGTGTGTCACCCATCATCATGGTTGGAATACCGCACGCGTGCTCGACATTCTCGATCCCGCGCCGTACTGACCCGCGCGACTCGTCCAGAGTCTTTCCGTTCTCTTCCGTCACGATGCGGGAAATCTCCTCGAAGTGGAGATCCAGCAGGTACTTGAGCTTGAAGAGATACCGTGCGCGCTGCACAGGGGGCACCTCGCGCCATTTGCCAAACGCCTCGCGCGCCGCGTTGACGGCGTCATTAACGTCGCGTTCGCCGGAAAGAGGAACCCGACCAAGCGGTTTGCCTGTCGCGGGGTTCGGTTGGTCGAGCCAGTTCGTGGCAGAGGACGCTACCCACTCGCCACCTATGAAATTTCTGAGTGTTGACTCCATGAAGCATCACCAATAGGAGGAGAAGCGGGAGGCGGGAGGCGATTTGATCACTGCTTCACGTCTTCGCGCACTATTCTGGAGAAGGGATAGGAGACGTGCAAGAGCGTATCGCGGGAGCGCCAAACGTACTATGGAGTGCGAAACGAAGAATGCCTTGCCGATAGCGATGAAACTTCGCTCACGAGTGCGATCCGGTTTCCCCTGCGCGTCGGCTGTCGGGATAAGCCTTGTTGAGTGTGCTATGGTTCCTGCTGGCTCGCAGTGGCCGCAATCAAACCGTGCAGCGCACCTGAGGTCACCTCGATCTGCCGCAGGCTGAGGAGCATCTGGACATAAGCGACATCCTCAGGCGTCGCGCGCGCGGCGCGGCGTGTGCTGGCTCGCATGAGAGAATTCCAGGCGGAAGTGTGGCCGAATCCCAGTGTGTGCAGCAGTTCGTGCATAACGATTGCGCGATCGTGCAGGTGCCGTACAGACCGGAATGCCATCTCGACACCCTGCAGATTGGCGCGCGGTCCCCAACCCACCGAGGTAACACCGTTCGCGTGTAACTCGGGGTCGATCCGCACAATCACCTTCGCATCATTCTCTATCACTTCATACGACATTGCTGGATGGAAAAACTTCGCCCCGAGATCAGCTTCGAGCAACCGTACCGAACGCCAAAACGCTGCCGAGTCCGCTGGCGCAATTGCGGGACCCATTGAATCCCGCGCGAATACCAGCGCGAGAGGGATATCCGCAGGCCGCCAGCCTACACTCTTCCAGCGCGCGCTACCATTTGCACGGTGAAAGCGAGCAAAGCGCGAGTGGTCAGCCCCTCGGACTATCGGTGCACGAGCACTGATGCGTATAGCAATGCCTGCATAGTTTCCTGTAGTGATCGTCCAGAGCGTCGGAACGAGAAGGATCGCAGCGTTAAATTCTGGGTCCCGCGCCTCTGTGCCAATTCGCACGGAGTGGTAGGCCGGAACTCTTGAGGTAGAGCGCACGATAAGGTCGACGGAGTCGGCGGTTACGTCGCTCAGCCCCACGGCAAACTCACCGGCTGATGAAAGGCTGCCTGAGTCCGTACGCCATGCGGACCGGATAAAAATCTGAAAGCCATCCCACCGCTCGCGATCGGGTGCCAGGAGACGGCCGCGCACAACTTTCCTTTGCAGCCGGGAGGGGTGGAGCAGGCCCATGACTTCTTCGAACGATGGCCGCACCGTCGAATCGGTTCCTGTAGGAGCGCTTGCGAGCGAGGATCCGCTGTCGCCCTCCGGGGCGGGAACTGGAAATGCTACTTGGCGCGCATTGGCGGTACACGCGGACATGAAGATGAGCGTGACGATCCACGCCAAATCATGGCGACCGCCTTCAGCCTGAGACTTGCCCAACAATTATGGGGTCGCTGGTCGGCTGCGGTGAACCGCCACTCGGTTCCTCTGTTACAGCGATCTGCGGGCGCGCTTCCGAATCCAGCGGCACCCGGGCGCTCTTCCGTGCACTTCCAGCAGCGTCCGGGGCGAACACACCGACACTTTGGGGGCTGGTCCCAAGGACCAACCATAGCTGATAGGTTCTGCCGGGCTCGAGCGGCGGGAAATCGTGCGCAATGAAGGTCCACTGATCGGAGGCACGTTCCCAGAACATGATCGCGCCGACGGCGCGTGGCGTGGGTGCGGCCAAGGCTATCACCTTGACGGTGGGACCAGTTATGGCACCCAACCTTGCGT
>JACDCM010000409.1 GCA_013817545.1 Gemmatimonadaceae bacterium
CGCTTTGCCAGCCACTCTTTTCGTGGTCACAGATGCTGCGGGCAAAACCAACGCTTGGGGTGGAATCGCTCATGCCGGTATCCCCACTCTCGCACTGCTTGACTGGAAGGAGCTTGTTGCGCTGGCTGGCGCTGGCATCGAGCTCGGCTCGCACACGCGCTCGCATCCGCACCTTCCACGTCTGAGCTCAGCGGCAGTCGCCGATGAGCTCATTGGCTCGGCGGAGCGGCTCAAAATGGAAACGGGCAAGGCGCCCGCAGGTTTCGCGTACCCGTACGGGGAAGTAAGCGATGCTGTGGCCGTCAGGACTGAAGCCGCGTATCAGTGGGCATGCACGACGTCGCTGCGCACATTCGGCGCGGTGGAGACTGCCAGCCTTCTGCCGAGGGTAGATATGTATTACTTCCGGGAGCCTGGTCGTCTGGAAGCATGGGGTTCAGCACGTTTTCGCCAGTATCTCTGGCTGCGGTCCCGAGCGCGCCAGGTGCGCCGCGGGCTGACGGCCGTAACGAGTATCTATGAAACCTAGCCGGCCATTTCTTTCGGTCATTATGCCTGCGCACCAGGGAGCAGCCATGCTTCCGCGGTCGCTTTCGAGTCTCATGGCCAGCGACCTGCCACGGGAGTCCTGGGAGCTCATCGTCGTTGACGACGCGAGCACCGATGAGACGGCGCTGATAGCGGCTGGGTACGCGGACACGGTGGTGCGGCTCCCGGGCCGGCCGCATGGGCCGGCTTACGCGCGCAACCGCGGTTTCGAGGTCTCCCGCGGTGAAATTGTCGTCTTTGTCGATGCCGACGTCAGTTTGCATGTGGACACCTTGCGACGCTTTGCGGAAGTGTTCTGCCAGGAACCGGATGTGAGTGCTGTGTTCGGATCGTACGACGATGAACCGGCGGAGAAAGGGCTGATAACGGAATACCGTAACCTGTTGCATCACTATGTCCATCATCGGAATGTTGGGGACGCGGAAACATTCTGGGCAGGGTGCGGAGCAGTGCGATCAGCCGTGTTTCGCAAAGCGGGCATGTACGACGAGTGGCATTACTCTCGCCCCCAGATCGAGGACATCGAGCTGGGTCATCGCATCCGCGCTATCGGACACAGGATAGCGCTCCGACCGGAAATTCAGGGCAAGCACTTGAAGCGTTGGACGCTGAGGCAGGTTATACGTACGGATCTGAACGATCGTGGAGTGCCGTGGACGCGTTTTCTGATCATGCAGGGCGAAGCCATCACGAGCCGGACCCTCAATCTTCGCACGATCGAGCGAATCAACACCGCGCTCGTGGCGTTGATGATTTTCTTCATTCTGGGAGCAGCCTTCCGGCTGGATCTTCGATGGCTGATTCCGGCCGCATTCTGCCTCCTTCCGGTGATCGTGAGCAACCGGCAACTCTACGGCTTCTTCCTCAGAAATCGAGGTGCTCTCTTCATGTTGGGAGTCATTCCTCTCAACCTGTTGTACTACGCGCTGAACAACGTATCGTTCGCGTTCGGATGGCTGCTGCATGGAACTGTGGGCGGACCTCGTCCGGATCCCGCGGTAGACGCGTTCGCCGAACTTGGGGTGCAAACGTGGCCGCCAGTGCCCGCCAAGAGAAAAATATCCGCGTGATTACCAGGGGCGGACCCGTTAGCACGGGGGACGACGTACTCCCTCCCGCTCTGGCCCTTGCCTTTGCGCCGTTGCACAAGCGCGCGTTTGGCACTGCGGTGGGCGCAGCGGCCGGACTGGCTTTTCTTGTGTTGACTCTGGTCCACGTCCTCGCACACCCCCGTGGAGCATTGCCGCTGGAACTGCTGGGAGAATATTTCTACGGATATCAGGTTTCCTGGGCTGGGGCGTTCATTGCATTGGCTTGGGGGTTGGCAGTTGGTTTCGTGGCGGGCTGGTTCTTTGCATTCTGCCGCAATCTTGCTCTTGCAATCTCCATATTCGTTTCACGCACGCGGGGCGAGCTGGATTCCACCCGTGACTTTCTCGATCACATTTGAAGCATGACATGTTAGATAGATCAAAAGGTGGTTCCGATCCGCTCGATAACGAGCGCGAGCTGCAGAGCGCTCTGCTTCGTCTGAACGCGCGCGCGTGGGGCATTGCGGTTGGCCTGCTGATGGGCGGCGCGATTTTCGTCGCCACCAACTTTCTCATTTTGAAGGGCGGCGAGAACGTTGGCCAGCATCTCATGCTCCTCGCGGTCTATTTCCCGGGTTACCGCGTCACGTTCCTCGGGAGCATCGTTGGCTTCATCTACTTGTTCGTGATCGGATACATCCTGGGTCGGCTTATCGGCACAGTGTACAACCGTATGGTGCAGGTCGGCCGCTAAAGCAGAAAGAATGCATTGCAGCGGCTCCGGCATCCTGGATTCTCGCCGGCACGGCCACTTTTTCTTGAACACTTCCTTCAGTATTCGTCATGTCTCAGCTAGCCGTAGCGGTTATCGGTCTGGGCAACGCCGGTCACACGCTGCATTTACCAGCTCTTGCCGGAATTCGATCGATTCGTGTTGTTGGCGCGGTCGATCCGGATGCATCGCGCCGGTCGCGCGCCGCGGAAACGTGGAAAGTGCCCGTATTCGACGATTTCGATCGTATGATCGCCAGTGCGCGTCCCGATGTGGTTGTTGTGGGCACACCTCCTCACACTCACGCTGAATACTGCATGAGGAGCTTTGACGCCGGCGCTCACGTGCTCTGCGAAAAACCGTTTGTCACCAATCTCGATGATGCCGATCGCGTGATTGCGGCGGCGGCGGCGGCGGGGAGGCGACTCGCGCTCAATCACACATTTCGGGAGATGCCGGTCTTTCGGGCGTTGCGAGATGCGGTAGGGAAAACAGCGGGAGGGTCTGGTCCCGTTTTCGCGCAGGTCTGGCAAAACATGGACTTGCCGCCGTGGAAGGAACCGGGCTGGAGGGGGGCGATGTTGCAGCACGTTCTTTTCGAGGCTGGCATTCATCTCGTGGATTATCTGATTGCGCTTTTCGGCGAAAAGCCGCGGAGCGTAACCGCATCCGTGTCGACGTGCGGCGTTCGGGACGAGGACACGGACGCAGTGGCGCTCGTGACGCTCGAGTTTTCTCGTGGCAGACTCGCTCAGCTCGTACAAAACCGTCTCTGCAAGGGTGAAACCCAGTTTTTTGAGGTGCGTGCCGAGACCATGGAGGCGTCTTTCCGTGCGTCGTTTGGCGGGCGCGCGCGCGTATCAGCTGGACTCTTGCGTGACAAAAAGCCGCATTTGCGCGTGGAGTACGGTGTCGCCGGGCTCGCGTGGCGCGAGGTTGGAAACCAGCGCACGATCATCGGGCGAAACCCAAAGAATCCAGCTATGATCGGCACGCGCCTTCTGTTCGAGAAAACGTTTGTGGCGTTTCGAGATGGCTCGCAGCCGCCCGCAAGTGGGGAGGATGGGCGTGCTGTGCTCGAAGTTATCGCGGCGTGTTACCATTCGGCTGCCTCGGGACGCCGTGTCGAACTGAGCGGCCCGGAGGCGCGTGAACTGGCCGGTATGACGATGGGAGCGCCGGCGGAATGACCTGATAGTGCCGGCTCCGCTGTCCATCCTTCACATACTTGCACCCGGACAGGTGGGCGGGCTCGAGAGCGTTGTGACCCTGCTCGCATCCGGTCAAGCACGCGCGGGACACCTGGTGCGCGTGGCGGCTATCGTGCCCGCAAAGCGCTCGGCTGATCCATGGC
>JACDCM010000099.1:0-3912 GCA_013817545.1 Gemmatimonadaceae bacterium
GAGCTGGCCCTCCGCAACGCGATCGCAGCGGTATCAGGCGTCTTTGCTACGGTTCTTCCCAGCGTTCGCGAAGTCCGCAAGGTCGACTCCTGCTTGGATGGCGGTCGCGCTGGGAGCGCAATCCGGTTAGCTGCGGTTCCCGTAATCAAAGGGCCCCGCCCCCTCTTGCTGTCAGGGCAAAATTGGTGTAGAGGGTTCTCCATGTCGATGCGATCGATTCTTGGCACTTTCGCCTTCGCAGCCATCTCGCTGCCTGCTGCGCACGCGCAGAGCTCCGTCGTCCGCGGGCAGGTCGTGCTTTGGGACGACGGGCAGCCGCTCCCCTACACCACGGTTGCGCTCCTGTCGCAGGGGACACAACGACTGACGAGCGACAGCGGCACGTTCGTGCTGATCGATTTGCCGCCGGGCGAGGTGCGCCTGCGGTTCAAGCGCATTGGTTTCGTTCCGAAGGACACGCTTGTGGTCCTCGCACCAGGCGAAACGGCGCGGATCCGGGTGGAGATGACCCACCTCATAATCAACCTGCCCGCCGTAGTCGTGAGCGGGCGGTGCACGAACGAGACGCCCTTCGAACCCAAGCCCGGAATTCTCGCCGAGCTGTTCGACCAGGTGAATCAGAACGCGGAGCGCATGACGCTCCTCGCGACGGCCAGGCCCTTTGTCATGCGGGTTGCCAGCGTCGGAGGCCTTCGGAATCCTGACAGGCCCTTCGTGCCGACGAGAGTGGATACGGTGGAGCGCGGAGCGCTGCCTGTCGTTCGGTACGAGCCGAAACGCGTGGCGCGGCGCGGCACGGGTCGGTACGCGGGCTCGTGGATGATCCACATGCCCGAGCTCCCGGATTTCGCCGATACTGCCTTCACGAACAACCACTGCTTTCGCTACGCGGGCCAGACGCGCTTCGCGACGGATTCCGTCATCGCCGTGGACTTCGAGCCGGTGCCCTGGCTCGACAAGGACGTGGACATTAAGGGGACGATATATCTCCGAGTAGACGGCTATCAGCTCGTGGCTCTCGTGGCGCGGACCAACCGCATGCCGAGCAACTCCCGACATATCGCGGACTACACGCACCAGACGCGGTTCAGGGAGGTCGTGCCCGGCATTCCGGTCGCGGTCGACTGGGAGCTGAGGAACGTGTACCGGAACGGATCGCCGCCCTTCGTCCAGACGGGCAAGGTGTTCGACATCCGCTGGACCGACGCGACGCCTGTGAAGGTCGACACCGCTCGCCGACTTCACTGACGTTGTGACGCGAACCGGGGTCGGCGGGCAACCCGGATCACCGCCCGCTGCCTAACGTTGTGCAGCAGCCGGGCGGTTTGCGGACGCTACGTGCCGCATTTTGTTTTGATCCGCCCGCAGCTGAACGCTGGCGTTATGCCGCCACCCGGCGTCGACGTGCGGTCAGAATCTTCGCAAGATCATGTTTCGTCGCCCCCGTGGCGAAATAGGCGCGGAGCAAGAGGTCAAGCGAGACGCTCGAATCGGCCGCCTCCATCTTCGCCACGCGCGACTGGCTCGAGTTGAGCTTCTTCGCCAGAGCACCCTGCGTGAGTCCTGCCTCAAGCCGTCGATCCCGAAGCGCCCCGCTGACCGCGAGGCGGGTCTCCACTAACGCGGCCTCTTCCACAGACAGCCCAAGGAAGTCAGCCGCGCTCCCCGTGCTCCAACCAGCCGCCTCCAGTCGCTTCCGCTTCCGCGCATCCATATCAGCCCTCCTCGTTAGCAGAGATATCGTAGTGTCGCAGCCGCCGCTTGCTGTCCGCGATCACGCGAGGCGGCGTCTGCTGTGTCATCTTCTGAAAGACTTCGGCGATCACCACGGCATCGGCGTCGGTTCGGTAGATGATGCGCCACGTCTTGCCCGCGTCGACAATCCGAAGTTCGTGACATCGCGGCCCGATGGCCGGCATCGGTCGTGAGCGCGGCATGCTCAGTCGCTCGCCGCGTTGCAAGCGCCGCAGCAGGCTCCCTGCCTCAAGTCGCGCCTCCGCCGAAAACGGCGGCGTCTTCACCTCGCCACGTAACCAGACCAGGGGCTTGTCACTCGCCGTCATCACCCGTAGTATATGTCAGATACGACATGCACGCCAGTCTGGTTCGTGCACTCTTATCGGCTCCGTGCGGCATAACAAGCCAATGCAGCAGACGAGGCCGCGCCCTCGCTGGCGCTCGGTTGCGTCCTCGCAGCTGATTGCCAATGCGTTAGACCAAAGCAACTCACTGTGCAAGGCTGGGCAAACTTGGTGGGGTTTCGTCGCCACGACCGGCTGGCATCGCGCCAGTACCAACAGACCGAACCGTTGATGTTGTGGCTTGCTCGTCAACGCCTCGCGCGCCAACCCGGACCTCTCGTCAGGGCAACCCCGGTGTCGCAGCAGAGAGTTTCGTCCCCGCCACATTCGCGCGGCGCACGGACCATTGAGCGCCGCCCGGGTCGCCGGCACCCTCTCTCCGAATCAGCCAAGAGGGTTGGGTCACTGACGTTACCCAACCCCCCCAACAACCGGCGACTGCGCCAGGGGACATTTCTATTGGTGTTTCACGCCACTGCCACACGCGCTTGACGCGGCAGTCGGATTATAATAGCATTGTATTCATAAACGGGGCCGGAGGGCTGCCACCACCTTACGGGCCACGGAGGGCCGCGTGTCACATCAAGGGCTCGGCGACTTCGAGCAGATGGTCCTCCTCGCGATCCTCCACCTGCGCGGCGAAGTGTACGGCGTGCCGATCGTCGACGAGATCGAGCGACGCACCGAACGCTCAGTGTCTCGCGCGGCGGTCTACATCACCCTGCGCCGGCTCGAGGAGAAGGGGCTCGTCTCTTCCTGGATGAGTGAGCCGATCCCCGAACGCGGTGGCAAGCCGAGGCGATACGTGCGCGTCGAGCCGCGCGGGGTGGTAATGCTCCGCGAATCGCGCGAGGCGGTAGATCGGATGTGGCGCGGGCTCGATCCGCGGTTGGAGGGGATCCGATGACGCGCCCACCCGAACCGCCCGGCCTTGCCCGTCGGTTGCTCGCGCGAGCACTCACGGAGGACGTGCGCGAGCACATCGACGGCGACTTGTGCGAGTTGTACGCTCGGCGATGCGCGCGCGACGGCACCGCCAGCGCGCGCACGTGGTACTGGCGAGAGACCGCGTCATTCTCAGCGCGGTTCTTCGTGGAGCGACTGCGCACACGCGGCCACACGCCAGGTAACCGGCGCGTCGGGGGCTTTCGGCGCGATGCCATGCCGTCTGTGCTGGATGCGCGGCTCGCGCTCCGCATGCTCGTGAAGTACCCGGGGCTGTCGCTGATATCGGTGACGGGCATGGCGGTGGCGATCGCGATCGGTGTGGTGGTGTTCAGTGTCAGCGCGGCGATGATCGAGACGAGGTTGCCGCTGCCGGACGGCGATCGCTTGGTCGCGATGACGAATGCACTCGGCACGGAGCCCGGCCAGAACCGAGCGTCGCTACGCGACTACGCAGCGTGGCGGAGCGAGCTCACATCGGTGCGGGACGTCGCGGCGTTCGCGACGACGCGCCGCAATCTCGTGGTACCGGGCACCGCGCCGGCGCCGGTCCGCATTGTTCGACTATCGGCGTCGGGATTCTCGATGACGCGTACGGCTCCATTGCTGGGTCGAACACTTGTCGACGACGATGAGCGAAACGATGCGCGCGTGGTCGTGATCGGGTTCGAGGAATGGCAGCGCCACTTCGCCGCGAGTCCGGACATCGTTGGCCGACAGATGCGCCTCGGCAGCGAGCCATACACAATAGTCGGCGTGATGCCGGAGGGATTCCGCTTCCCGGTCGACGATGGCTACTGGATTCCGCTCGCCTTTACGCCGATGGACCGTGCGCGCTCCGACGCGATTTCCCTCACGATCGTCGGGCGGCTGGCCGACGGTGCAA
>JACDCM010000099.1:3922-5786 GCA_013817545.1 Gemmatimonadaceae bacterium
GTGCAACGCTCCAGAGCGCGCAGGCCGAGCTGGCGACCGTCGGCGCGCGCACGGCGGCCGCGCACCCCGGAGCGCACGAGCGGCTGCGCCCGTGGGTCCGCTCGTACACGCGCGCCTTCTTCGATATCGACAATCCCGAGAACCCCGGTTCGGTGGCAAAGGCGCAGCTCTTCCGGCTCTTCATCAGTCTCCTGCTGGTGGTCGTCGCGGTGAACGTCGCAAGCCTGGTGTATGCGCGCACGGCGACGCGAGCCGGCGAGATCGCCGTGCGAACGGCCCTGGGGGCGAGTCGCGCGCGCATCGTCACACAACTGTTCGCCGAGGCGCTGGTGTTGTGCGGAACCGCCAGCGTGATCGGACTCGCCGTCGCGGGCACCGTGCTGGCAAAGCTGCAGGAGACCGCCGAGCGCAGGCTGGGCGAACTGCCCTTCTGGGTGGACCTGGGACTATCGCCCGCCGTAATCACGTATGCACTCGTGCTCGCGATCGTGGGCGCTGCGATCGTGGGCGTCGTTCCCGCGCTCACTGCGACCGGACGCCGTGTGCGGGCCAACCTGCAACAGCTCTCGGGTCACGGTGCGCACATGCAGCTCGGCCGCGCGTGGACCGCGCTCATCATCGCGCAGGTGTCGGTCGCGGTCGCCGTGCTCCCCTTCGCCGTGCACTTCACTGAAGAAGTGCTCGCCGAGAGCACGCGAGACGCAGGCTACCCGGCGGGAGAGTTCCTGGAAGCGTCGCTGGTCATGGAGCGCGCGGACGGGGCGCTCACGTGCGGACGAATCGGATTCTGCGATCAGTCCTCCGATACCGGCGTCGTCGAGCGGTTGGGGCTCGATCAGCGCTTTCACGCCGGCGCCGCTGAGCTGATCCGCCGGATCGAGAGCGACCCCGCCGTCGCCGGCGTGACCGTTCGCATCCGCGACAACGAGCGAATCGAGGTCGAGCGCGTAACGTCGTCCGATGCCGACAAGCGTCCCATCTCGCTGGTCAGGGGACGGGTCGAGCGCGTTGCGGCGGGTTTCTTCGCCCTCTACGGCATGCCGATGCTGGCCGGGCGGGCCCTTGTCCCGGGAGACGCCCATGGCGGCGCGACGGCGGTTGTCGTCAATCAGGTCTTCGCAGAGATCCACTTTGGCACCGAGGTTGCCCTCGGCCGCCGGCTCCGCTTCGTGCGTGAACGCGACGGCGCGGGAGACGTCGACCGCGGCCCGTGGCTCGAGATCATCGGCATCGTGCGGGACCTCGAGTCGTCCGCATACGAACCGGTGGGTCGCATGTACCTGCCAACCGACGTGACGCAGCTCTCGCCGCCGGTCGCCCTCGCCGTCCGGACCCGCGCGAGCCCAGCTGCGGGCTTCGCGCCGCGTCTGCGCGAGCTCGCCGCGGACGTCGACCCCGCGCTGCAGCTCCAGGGGTTGGTAATCGCAGCGGAGCGGCACCGGCAGAGCATGCAGCTCCTGCGCTGGCAAGGGGTCGTCGCCGCAGCGGCGATGGTAAGCGTGCTGCTGCTCTCCGCGGCTGGCATCTACGCGATGATGTCGTTTACGGTGACCAGAAGGCGGCGTGAGATCGGGATCCGGTCCGCGCTGGGTGCCGACCCAACGCGAGTGCTGCGTAGCATCTTCGCACGCGCAGGCGCGCAGATTGGCGCGGGCCTCCTGGTCGGGGTGGTCGGGACGGTCGCGGTGGACCGCGCGACCGGCAGCGGACCCGTGCACGACGGCAACCCGGCCGCGCTGCTCGTGGTCGCGGCAGTGATGACGGCGATCGGCCTGCTCGCTGCGATCGGGCCGGCACGGCGCGGTCTCGCGATTCAGCCGACCGAGGCACTCCGCGAGGAATAATTCTGGCCGCACCCGCAAGG
>JACDCM010000099.1:5796-11951 GCA_013817545.1 Gemmatimonadaceae bacterium
GATCGCCCTCTCCAAACGACCGTATGAAGAAGCGGGATTGACGCCCGGCACGTCGCCGCGATCGATTCACTCGCCGCCACGGACGTCGTCAATTTCGCAGCGGCGTGTGCGAGCTCGCGCAGGTGATTGTCTCGTCGGACAGTCCCTGGGAGCGTTCGTAGTCCGGCGTTTTGCCGAGGCCCATCCCACGGACGTCAGTGGCGTCATCCTGGTGGAGCCGGCGAACGAGAACGGCTATCTCGCTACCACGGACAGTGGGTTATTCCGAGAACGCTTGCGGCGGCGCGACCTGTGCCGCCCGTTCGGTCCTTTGCTGAGAGCCCGCCCGTTCCGTCGACGGCTACCGATCGGAGCTTGTGCCTCACCGGCGGCGATCGAAGCGTCCGTCTGTTTCGATGCTTCGTGCCGCAGGACGACTATTTCGCCGAAGAAATGGATGCCTTCTACGATGCCTGGAGGGCGACGCCCCATCCTCTCGGCACCGTCCCTCTCGTCGTGATCACGGGGACCAAGCCCAGGACTCCACCGCCTGGTCTCTCGGAGGCGCAGCTGCGCAGTGATTCGCTGCGTCTCGACCTCTCGAGACTGTCGAGCCGAGGTTGGTCGGTGAGCGATTCCCTGAGTGGCCACCACGTTGAACGGGACAATCCGGCGCTGATCGTTGACGTGGTGCGGAAGATGATGCGCCCTAATCGCGAATGACGCACGGGTATCAGGTCAACGATTGAGTTCGGTGCTCAAGACCTCAATTGCGTAGGAATCGTTTTCGGCCAGGATATGGAGCACGATTGATGCTGCTGCGCAGGCGCCGCATAACAGGCCGGTTGCAGCGGACGGTCCGCTGCGCGGCCCGCCGCTGAACCGGAGCGTTGAGGTTGCAACACGATTCGCGATAGGAATGACAACCACACGAAAACTTCCCGCCCGATCGACCCGCGGAGCGATCCTTGAGCGCTACCTTGAAGAGTTGCAGCGCTTCAAGGTCGGCAAACTTCCGGTCCCTTTACTCCGCCCGCAACGCCACCATCGGGTCCACCCTCGTCGCGCGTCGGGCAGGTAGGTATGTCGCGATGCCCGCGATGCCAATCAGCAGGACCGAGACGGCAACGTACGTAACAGGGTCCGAGCTCGTCACCCCGAAGAGCTGACTCGACATCAGCCGCGTCGCCGCGAGAGCGCCGACTACTCCCACCCCGACACCCATCAGCGCAAGCCGCATTCCCTGCCCGACGACCATCGCGCGCACCCGCCCGGGGGCTGCGCCAAGCGCGATGCGGATACCCAGCTCCCGTGTTCGCTGCGACACCAGGAACGAGAGCACGCCAAAGACGCCGAGCGCTGCCATCACGAGCGCGAGCCCAGCGAACACGCTGAGCAAGGTCATCGAGAAACGCTGCGGCGCGACGGAGTCGCGCAGCACTTCGTTCATCGTCTGCACGTTTCGGATGGGAAGCGTCGGGTCGAGGGCGCGGATCTCACGCCGTGCCGACGCGACGATGGATCCGAGGCCCAGGTCGGAACCGGGGTCGCCGGCCATGCGAATCACGTACGAGAACTCCGGCCACGCCGGCATCACCGCGAGCGGGATGTAGACGATGGGCAGCGGCTCGGCACCCAGTCCGCCGTCGCGCGTGTCGCCTACCACGCCGGCTATGGTGCCCTGCTGGAAAAGCCGGTTGTCGGGCGCGCCAAGGTAGATCAGCTTGCCGAGTGGATCGTCGTTGGGCCAGTACTTTCGCGCGAGAGCCTCATTGATGATAACTGCCGGCGCCTCGAGGCGGTCGGCGGAAGTGAAGAGCCGGCCGCGCCTCAGCGGGACGCCCGTCGTGGCGAAGAACTCCGGGGTCACTACGCGATATGCCTCTCCGGGCGGCGTCTCGTTGGCAGGTGTCGGCCGGTCGATGATATTGAACCACGCGCCGATCCCGCGCCCGGTTACCGGGAGCTGGCTGACGACCGCCACCGAGCGTACGCCGGGGAGCGCGCCGATGCGTTCCAGGCTAGTCGACACGAATGTGGGATTCGGGGTGGGCAGCCGTACCGAGAACGTGACCAGGCGGTCGGTGCGCACGCCTGAATCGACCTGCTGGAGAAGCGCGAAGCTTCTCAGCAGGAGTCCGGCGCCGGCGAGCAGCACTACGGCCAGTGCCAACTCCGAGACCACCAGCACGCTGCGCACGCCTCCGCCACCGGTGTTGCCGCGTGACCCTTGGCGTAACGCCTCGCTCGAGCGGGAGCCGGCGAGTTGGAGCGCGGGGGCGATACCAAAGGCGATGCCGGCAGCGACGGCGATCGCGAAGGTGAAGGCAAGCACAGTCGGATCGAGGCGGATGTCCTCGACGCGCGGAAGGTTGGCAGCCGACTGCGAGGCGAGCAGGAGTCGCAGAAATCCCTTCCCAAGCACGATACCCACGGCGCCACCTGCCACTGCCAGCACGATGCTTTCCGTAAGTAGCTGCCGGACAACTCGGCCGCGGCCCGCGCCGAGCGCCTGGCGCACCGCGATCTCGCGTCGGCGCGCGGCGGCGCGAGCGAGCAGCAGGTTGCCGAGGTTGGCACAGGTGATGAGCAGCACCAGCGCAACCGCGCCCTGGAGGATGTACAAACGCGGACCGACGTCACCTACCACGGACTCGCGGAGCGCGACGGCGTTGATGCGCAGGTCAGTGTTGTACTGAGCCCATTCGCTGCGAAGCCGCGCGGCCACTGTCTCCATGTCGGCACGTGCGCGCTCCATCGTTACCTCCGGCTTGAGTCGCGCGACCACCTGGAGATAGTACTGGTCGCGATTCGTACGGAATTCGGGCGTCATCTGCATCGCGGTCCACAGCTCCACGGTGCCGTCGGGAAAGCGGAAGCCCGGCGGCATGACACCGATTACGGTGCGCGCGCGGCCACCGAGGGTGAGCGTGCGTCCGAGTACCGCTCGATCCTCGCCGAACAGGCGCCGCCACAGGCCGTGGCTCAGCACGACCACTTCCGGCTGACCAGGCACCTCATCGGTCGCTATAGGCATTCTGCCGAAGAATGGTTGCACGCCAAGCACGTTGAGCAGTCCACCGGTGCTGGAAGAGAAGACCACCGACTCGGGCTCGCAGCCGCCTTGTGGACACGCGCGGGTGAGCGAAGTGCGGCCCGTAGTGAAGGCGGCGATTCCGCTGAATGCGGTCGCCTGCGCCTTCCAGTCGAAGAAGCTGCCTGGCGTCGTGCCGTCGAGTGTGTTGGGCGGGTCCGCCTGTGTGCCTTCGCCCAGCGCTACGAGCCGCTCGGACTCGGCGAACGCCAATGGCTTGAGCAGCACACCGTTGATGATGCTGAAGATCGCCGTGTTGGCTCCGAAGCCGAGCCCGAGTGTGAGCACGGCTATGACGGCAAAGCCCGGACTCTTGCGCAACGAGCGCAGCGCGAATCGGAGGTCAAGGATCACTGAGTCCAGCATGTCAGAGTTCTCCCTAGGATTGTGCACGCGTGCCGCTGCGCGCGCGTGTCGCGCCTCGCGGTGTTCGCGCTCGATAAGGCGGGCCAGTCCGGGCAGCTCTGCCAGAAACTGCCGCAGACCGCGGCGCCAGCCACCGTCGCGGGTCGCGTCGCGGTGCAGGTCGGCGAAGACGAGTTGCATCTGCTCGGCGTACTCGAGCCGAAAGCGATACGGCAGCGCGCGCAGCGCGAGCCGATAAAGCGAGACAGCGAATGGTTGCCGCACGACGGCCGGTATCACGAACCCTTTTGGACAGAAGAGGGGCGGAGCGACGGCAGAAGCCGCTTCTCCCGCGCCATCGCTGTGAGCCGCTCCAATCGCCTCGCTTCTTCGCGCGCCACGGCGCGACCCGCCGCAGTGATTCGATAGTACCGCCTCCGCGGGTCATCCTTTGCTTGGCGCGGCCTGTGTTCGAGCTCCTCGATCAGGCCGGCGTCCACCATCCGCTTGATCGCCGCATACAGCGTACTGGCGGTGAGCCGCACCTCGTCCGCTGTGCGCTCACGGATGTCCCGGATCAACGCATACCCGTGCAGCTCGTCGCCGAGTAGCGAGAGGAGGATCTGGAAAACGGGGATAGTAAGAGGAGTCATGGGAAACGCGGCTGAGGCTGGGATTTGGTTGCGGGCTGCCGGCCATTTGACCAGGGAACTCGGGTGGCGTCGGTAGTCATTACAGGAGGCACGAGGAAGCCAGTCGTCACTTGTGCGAGAGGAACTATTCCATCGACCGCTATACCGTGCAGCGGTATATTGGGGCGGTTTGGGTGTCGTGTCAAGGGTGCGAAGCGAAAGTCATTGCGAGCCGCTCAACGGCGAAGCAATCTCCCGGTCGGTTCCAGGTCGGAGATTGCTTCGGACACGCGTGTCCTCGCAATGACGAGGTGAGCGACCCACGCGCCCCAGGCCCTGACAGTCCTCTTGCCTCGCTCGCCCGTAGCCCGCAAACTACCCGCACCGCCCGGCTGTCGTCCGTATGCATCCCATCTCAGGCGCCTTGATCGCCTGAAAGGAGACACCCATGCCGTTCATCAGAAATCTCTGGGTCGCAACGCTGACGAGCACTTCGTCCGATGCTGGATCAGACGACGAGCTCGTCATCATAATGAACCAGAACGGACTCGACGTGGTGCACCAGGATTTGGGCTTTGGGGATGTGGACACGGGCGGCGGAGCGCTGTACGTGCATGACATCGCGGAAGATCAAATACTGCCGGAGAACTACTACATGCGCATGGGTATCCGCGGCGATGACGCGTGGGGCCCTCGAATGATCGTCGCATGGTGCGAGCGGTTTACGACCGGCAACGTCGTTCCGCTCGCGTACGACGAGGTGATAACCACCGTTCTCAGCACCGACTCATCGGAGGGTCGCATATCCCTTCCCCTCCGGCCGGTTGGCGCGGGCATGATTCGGACTGCCATCAACAGGGTGATGCTGGTAACCGGCACGCACGCCCTCGATTCCGCGACGGACAGTCCGATTCACGTTCGCATTACGGCACTTCAGGGAGTCGTCGTGGACTACACTATTCCTGATACGCCGCAGAATGATCTCGAAGGCGCGGAAGGCAACGTGTATTACCTGCCTGTGCTTTCGTCATTCACCCGAAGCCAGCTGACGGACACCTCGATCGAGCTCAGCATCGAGGGCGACGATGCGTGGCTGCCAGTGGTGGTGGTGATGTTCGGGCTTGATACGGCGTCCGGACAGCCAGCTACGCTCGTGCCCCTGGTGCATCAGCATCCGTGGCGGTTCGGAAGGCTCAGCACCGACTCGGACGAGGGGGTGGCGTCGGTGACGTTACCCTTGGCTCCGATGGATCCATAGGCTCAAGCTCCTCGTTCAATCTGAGGCAGGTTCGTGGTGAAGGTCGGGATTGTGTTCAAGCGGAACAGCTTGATGACGCCCAGGAAGTTCTTTCCTGTGCTCTTTCGGTTGCGAAAAAATCTCATGGTCGCCTGCTGGATCGCGGCAAGTACTTTCTTTCCCCGTGCGGTTAGGGCCCAGGCGCCTTTTTCGAAAAGCCTTGCCGCGGCCGAATACCTCGAGGATTTCGACGCAGCCTGGACCTTTATCCGCGACAGTTACGCGTACTTCGACAGGAAGCAGACTGATTGGGAGCGCGTTCGGACGTTCTACCGGCCTCGGGCGGCGGAGGTGCGGAGCAAGCGGGAGTTCGTTGGCGTGCTCGAGCGCGTGATGGAGGAACTGTACGATCCACACGCCCATCTGGGCGTCAATACCCCTTCGTCGCCGCGGCTTGTCCCCAGCGGCACCGATGTGTGGGCAGAATGGCGCGGAAACCGCGCGGTGATTACTGCCGTGCGATCGAGCTCCGAAGCGGAGCGGGCAGGGCTCCGCGCCGGAATGGAGATCCTTTCGGTGGGCATCATGCCCGTCCGGTCAGCGGTGCAGGAGCGTCTGCCTGCAGCGTTGGGTGCGCCTGATTCCGCCGCGAACGACTGGGCACTCCGGGCGACGCTCGCAGGCCGGCACAATGCCCCGGTTAAGGTCGGGGTCAGAGCTGGCGGCCGGAGGGCAGCGTTCGAATTCCGCCCACGACTGACGATACAGTCCCAAGCGCCCATGACGGCGAGGATTCTGGACGGGAACGTCGGCTATGTTCGCATCCATGACGCCCTGGGAGACACCGCTCTGATATCTGCGTGGGACT
>JACDCM010000410.1 GCA_013817545.1 Gemmatimonadaceae bacterium
AGAGGATTCGCCAGGTCAGAGGCATGAGTTTGTAGTCGAGGCGGATAGCGATGTCCGCCTCGATTTATTTTTGGCCGGCCGACTTGATATTTCCCGGACGCAGGCCGCGACTCTCATCGCTACAGGACATGTAACGGTGTCTGGGAAGCGTGAGCGGGCGAGCTACAAGCCGCGCGCGGGCGACACGATCGGCGCGAACATTCCGCCGCCTCCGGGCCGGGCCGTGCAGCCGGAAAATATTCCGCTTTCAATTGTATTCGAGGACGAGCATCTGCTCGTCGTGGACAAGCCTGCCGGGATGGTGGTGCATCCAGCTCCGGGTAACTGGTCAGGTACTCTGGTTAATGCGCTCATGGGCCGGCAGGGAGACCTCTCCACGAGTAGCGGCGAAGACCGGGCGGGCATAGTGCACCGGCTCGACAAACAGACGTCGGGAATGCTGATCGTCGCAAAAAGCGACCGAATCCATCGAATACTGAGTGCTGCGCTCGCTGCGCGACGCATAGTCCGCAGATACGCCGTGCTGAGCTGGGGCCACCTCGCGTCTGAGCGGCAAACGGTAGACGCGCCAATCGGCAGGGACCCGCGAGACCGAACGCGCATGGCAATCGTCAGTAGTGGAAGGCACGCGAAAACCGATTTCATTCGCCTTGCTAGGTTCGATTCAACCGAGCTTCTGCGTGCGCACTTGCACACGGGGCGAACTCATCAAATTCGCGTGCATCTCGCGTCCATCGGCCATCCGGTGGTTGGCGATGACCGCTACGGTGGCGGAGGGGGACGTCGGCTGATACAACTGCCGCCGAACCGCAATTTCCTTCACGCCGCGCTGCTCCGTTTCAGGCATCCTGCGTCGGGTATGCCGGTAGAGCTGCGGTCGCCTTTGCCTGACGATCTGAACCGCTCGCTCGCCGCGGCTGGTTTCGACCAGTTGGGCGATCACCCCGATCCGCTCGACTTCCTTGGATTCTACAGTTCTGACGACTGAAGACGCATTGCGTGAGCTGGTGCTGTTCCAGCTCGGCCAGCGCACCCACGCCATAGACCTGCACGATATCCGCGAAATAATCCCGCGGCGTCCAGCCACCCGGATTCCGGGAGCAGCGCATGACGTGGCTGGTCTCATCAATGTGCGCGGCACTATCGTGACCGTCATCGATCTGGGTGCCCGCCTGAACGCTCGCCCGTCGAACATCGATGGGTCCGTGATCCTGGTACAGCACGGGCAGAAGCTGGTAGGAATCGCCGTGGATGAAGTATCACAAGTGCTCCGCCTTTCACCCGCCGAGATCGATCCGGTGCAGGGGGATTCGGCGAGCACCACCGGCTTGCCGAGCGAGCACGGCGGGGTGGTCAATGGTTTGGGACATTCTGGCGACTCGATCGTCATTATTCTCGATATCCATACCATCATCAAACACGTCTTGCTCTAACGGAGGATACGTTGAGTCACAGCGTTCTCATCTGCGATGACGCCATCTTCATGCGCACCATGATTGGCGACATCCTGCAGCAGTCAGGATTCGATGTTGTCGGCGAGGCGGAAACCGGCCTGCAGGCGATAGAGAAGTACAAGCAGCTGAAGCCGGATCTTGTGACGATGGACATCGTCATGCCGGACATGGGTGGTATCGATGCGGTCCGCGAGATAACCAAGTTCGACCCGAATGCCCGAGTGCTGATGTGCAGCGCCATGGGGCAGCAGGCGCTCGTGGTCGAAGCGATTCAGGCTGGCGCCAAGGACTTCGTCGTGAAGCCGTTCCAGCCCAGTCGCGTGCTCGAGGCAGTGCAGCGCGTGCTCGGATAAGTTCGGCGGTATCCCGCAAGTGGATCTCTCGCGCTACGCCGAGCTGTTCCTGACCGAAAGCCGGGAGCACCTCTCGGCGATCAATCATCTTCTCCTCGAGTTGGAGCGAACGCCGGGCGCGAGTGAGCCGCTCGACGCGATTTTTCGCGCAGTCCACTCAATAAAGGGAATGAGTGCGACGATGGGCTACGCGCCTGTCGCGCAGTTGACGCATGAGCTGGAGAGCCTTCTCGATCGTGTGCGGCGAGGCGAGTCGCGAATCACCACACCATTGCTGGACGTTTCCTTCGCTACCGCGGACGCGCTGGAGTCGGCAATAGATCTTGCTGTCGCAGGACGGATAGAGGAGATCGAGGTATCCCAGCTGCTGGCGCGCCTGCGCGGGCTCGCGGAGGCAGCACCCGCGCGTGCCAAGGCAAACGGAAAGAAATCGCGCGTGGCGCAGGATGAAGGAGGAACTGGCATGCTTGTTCGTGTCCGGCTCGCGCCGGACACCCAGCTGAGCGGAGTTCGCGCGTACCTTGTCATCAAACGCGCTGAGACCCTCGGAACCGTACATGCGGTCACGCCATCCGTGGAAGCTCTGCAGGCCGGCGAATTCGATCGTGAGTTTTCTTTTCGCCTGGACACGCAGGAGACGGCGGCCGCCGTGGAAGCGGCTTTGGGGTCAGCGGGAGATGTCGAAAGTGTATTCTTGGGGTCGCCCGAAGGTGAGCAACCGCAGGAAATCCTTTCCAGCGCGGAAGCCCCGGTTGAGGCGTTGCCGCGCGAGGCGCTAAGGCAGCAGCAGCACATTCGCATCGAGGTCCGGCGGCTTGATACGCTGATGAACCTCATCGGCGAGCTCATGATCACACGCGGACGGTTGGTGGAAACCGCTGTTGCAGCAGGCGATCCGGCAGTCACTGATGCGGTGGCTGAGGCCTCGAGACTCATCTCGCAGCTACAGGAAGAGATCATGATGAGCCGCATGGTTCCGGTTCATCACGTGTTCGACCGGTTTCCGAGACTGGTGCGCGATGCCGCCCAGTCGCTCGGAAAGAGCGTCGAGTTTGCGATGACGGGAAAGGAGATCGAACTGGATCGCTCGATGCTGGACGAGATCGGCGATCCCATCGTGCACCTTTTGCGAAACGCGGTGGATCATGGCTTCGAATCACCGGCGGAACGTGAGGCGGCGGGAAAGCTGGTGTCGGGAAAGTTGTCGTTGAGTGCGGCTCGGGAGCGTTCATCTGTAACGGTGAGAGTAAGCGATGATGGCAGGGGCATTGATCGTGTACGCGTTCTCGCCAAGGCACGGGAGCAGGGATTCGTCACCGATCCGGCCAAGACGGAGCTGACCGACGAGGAGCTGATCCGCATGATTGCCCGGCCCGGCTTCTCCACAAAGGAACAGGTGACCGATCTGTCAGGCCGCGGAGTGGGAATTGACGCTGTCTACAGCCGGGTTCGCGCGCTCGGAGGCTCTGTCGAAATCAGGACCGCTACGGGGCAGGGAACCACGATCATTCTGCGGCTACCGATAACGCTCGCCATAGTCCGCGCCTTGCTGGCACGGGTTCACGACGAGATGTACGCGATACCTCTAACGCACGTGCAGGAGACGGTCGCTCTGACACCGGGCCAGTTGAAAACGGTGCGTGGGCAGGAAGTGCTGCTACTGCGAGGAGATGTGTTGCCGCTGGTTCGAATGCGGGAGCTGGCCAGCCTGCCTGCCGCGCCCGAGGGAGTGGCGCACGTGATCGTGCTCGAGCTGGGTGAACGCCGGCTTGGCGTGATCGTGGACGAGCTGTCAGGTCAGCAGGACATCGTCGTGAAACACTTCGATGCTGTACGTGAAGGCGCGGCACTTTTTAGCGGGGCGACGATCCTTTCGGATGGCTCCCCATCATTG
>JACDCM010000411.1 GCA_013817545.1 Gemmatimonadaceae bacterium
GAGCGACTGTCCGAGCAGCACTCGCGCGTCCGCTTTCTCGCTCGCGCGATCGTGGACATCGAGCTGCATCAGCGGACCATGTCATTCAACGACGCCGTTCGTTTCTACGTGGAGCAGACGGGAATGAAGGCGGATGCCGCGCACGGTGAGACAGTAAAGAACTCGATGTTCCCTTGCACCGCGATCATGTACTGGCTGGGCACGCAGGCGATCCTCGATTTGCGCGACTCAACTCGCAAGCGGCTCGGCTCGGCG
Source organism: Gemmatimonadaceae bacterium (assembly GCA_013817545.1). Lineage (GTDB taxonomy): Bacteria > Gemmatimonadota > Gemmatimonadetes > Gemmatimonadales > Gemmatimonadaceae > JACMME01. The sequence continues at coordinate 256 of JACDCM010000411.1, forward strand.
TTCTTGCTGAAATCGTTCCACGACGAACTGCTCGGCCACGGGTCGATCCCGGTGCCGCTGGTCGCTCGCCTCATGACGGAGACTCCAGCGTGAAGCGTCACCTACTCGGCGTTGTCGGCGTCGCCCTGGCAGTCGCGGCGTGCGCCAAAGGCACCGATCGCGCCGGACCAACCAACGAGTTGCTGATAGTCGGCTACGATCGCGAGCCTGACACGATGAACCGCTACGCCACGCACATACTCGAGGACATTCAGTCGTGCGTGATCGAAGGGCTCACGACCAATGACGAAAAGATGAACGTCGTGCCCCTGCTCGCCATCGAAGTGCCGACGGAGGCTAACGGCGGTGTGAAAATGCGAGCGGACGGCGGGATGGACGTAACCTGGAAGCTGCGGCCTGGAGTGAAGTGGCACGATGGTCGCCCGCATACATCCGCCGACGTTAAATTCACGGTGGACGCGATGCTCAAGGGCGACTGGAAACCCGAGAGCACTGATGGCTTCGACCGCATCACATCGGTCGACACGCCTGACTCTCTTACGGCCGTCGTCCACTACAAGGAAGTGTACGCGCCTTACCAGATGCAGTTCTTTCGCGGTACGCTGCCCAAGCATCTGCTCGAGGGGCGCGACATCGACAAGGCAAGCGACTACAATCGCAACCCGATAGGCACAGGCCCGTATCGGGTAGCCGAGTGGAAGACCGGCGAGCACGTGCTGCTCGAGAAAGTGAAGGACTATTGGCGTGGACCTGAGTACCCGAAGATCGACAGAATCCTGTTCCGCTTTCTTACCAACACCACAACGCGCATCAACCAGTTGAAATCCGGGGAGGTGCACGTCGTCGCGCTTGTGCCGTGGGACAAGGTGCGTGAACTGAAGAACGCTCCCGCAGTGCGCCTCAACCAGGTGCTGGGCAACGGCTACGAGCACGTCACGCTGAACCAGCAGCATTTTCCCCCCTTTGCGGACGTACGTGTGCGGCGGGCCCTCGCTCACGCTATCGATCGCAAACTTATCGTTGCAACGATTCTTGATGGCCTCGTCACAACTGTAGATGGGCCGATCCAGCCGCTGTCGTGGGCTCACGAGCCCAATGTTCAGACGTACGATTACAACCCCGCGAAGGCCAGAGCGCTGCTCGACTCTGCAGGCTGGAAGCTCGGCACCGACGGCACGCGGGCCAGGGATGGCAAGCCTTTGGCCTTCACGCTGATCACGCAGGCAGGCTTCGCGATTCGAGAGAACATCGGGCAAGCGATTCAGAAACAGTTCAGGGAAGTCGGCGTCAACGCGCAAGTGAAGCTGATCGATGGCACTTCCATAAGCACCTACTGGTTCAGCGGTGACTTCGACGCGATGCTGCACTGGTGGCAGTCGGGAGCCGATCCCGAGATCACGCTTTTTTTCGCCGCTGACCGCACCCCGCCCGCAGGGCGAAACATCAATTATCTCAAGGACGACTCGCTCACCAGAATCCTGTATGCGTCGGACCGCACGGTGGACCAGGCGACACGGCGAGAGCTTCTCAGCCAGGCGCAGAAGCGCGTAGCGGAGCTCGTGCCCGAACTGGTTTTGTATAACACGGCAAAAATTGACGCAGTGCCGGTGGCGATGCGCAACTTCAAGGGGAATCCCACGAACGCGGGTCCCTTCTGGAACGTGCACGAGTGGGATCTCAGCGGCGATCCGCAATGACGCTGGCTTGCTCACGCTGAAGTAAGGACGTGCTGCGGTTCGTTGGCCGTCGCGCGGCGCAGGCAATTCCACTGCTGCTCGTCGTATCGCTACTGGTGTTCGCTCTGATTCATGCGGTACCTGGCGGTCCGCTTGCGCTGTACCTCGACAATCCCAATGTGCGGCCAGAGGACATCGAGCGTCTTCGCCGAGCCATGGGTCTCGATCGCCCGCTAACAGAGCAATACCTCTCCTGGCTGTGGTCGTTTGTGCGCGGGGATTGGGGATACAGCTACGCTGACGGCCGCCCGGTGATGGACCGCTTGCTGGAGCGCGTACCCGCTACCCTGGAGCTGGTCGGCGTCTCGACCGTCGCCGCGGTAGTCGTGGCGCTGCTGACTGGAACTCTCTCCGCGGTGCGGCGAGGCTTTGACCGCGTGGCGACCGTTGCCGCCGTTGCAGGGATGTCGCTACCGGTGTTCTGGTTCGGACTGGTCTTGCAGCTCGTCTTCGCCAACCAGCTCGGATGGCTGCCGTCTTCCGGACGCTCGTCGTTTTCCGGTGGCGGTGTTGCCGACCAGCTTTCCCACCTCGTTCTGCCGGCTGCGGTCCTGGCCGCGGCACACGCCGCTGGGTGGTCACGTTACATGCGCGGGTCGATGCACCAGGTGCTCGCCATGCCATTCGTGCTTGCCGCGCGGGCTCGCGGCGTCGGCGAGCGTGAGATAGTTCTCCGCCACGCGCTGCGGCACGCACTGCTGCCGTTCGCAACGGTTGTGCTCCTCGATGCGTCGATCATGGCTTCCGGTGCAGTAGTCACCGAGAGCGTATTTGCCTGGCCCGGCATTGGAAGTCTTTTTACCGAGTCGCTCGCTCGGCGGGATTACACGGTGCTGATGGCATTCATGATGTGTGCGTCGGTCGCGGTGGTAATCCTGAGTCTGGTGGCCGATGTGACGGTGCACGCGTTAGACCCGCGCACGCGGGAAGACGGATGAGCACCGAGATCCGTGCCTTCACCAACCGCCTTCCTCCTCCTGCCTCCCGAGCGCTTCGTTCGGGAGCTTTGGCAGCGGGTATTCTGCTCGCCCTGTTGCTGTTGCTCGCCGCGCTGGCGCCGTTCGTTGCACCATATGGCGTGGACGTGCTCGATCTTGCGAACCGCCGCGGTGCGCCGTCGCAATCGCACTGGTTTGGCACTGACGAGCTGGGACGCGATCTATTTACGCGTGTCCTTTATGGTGCGCGCATCTCGCTCGCCATCGGTCTTGTTTCAGCTGCGTTGAGCGCGGCGATTGGCGTTACCGTGGGCGCCCTCGCGGGCTACGCCGGCCGCTGGGTAGACGGACTGCTTATGCGAGTGACCGACGCGATGCTTTCGGTGCCGCGGCTGCCATTGCTGATGATCAGCGCGGCGGTGCTCGAGCCCGGAGTGCCGCTGCTGATTCTGCTGGTGGGTGCCGCAGGCTGGATGGAAACGGCGCGTGTGGTTCGCGCGGAGGTGCAGTCGATCAAGGCGCGCGATTTCGTGGCGGCGGCGCGCGCTGTCGGGGCGGCAGCCCCGCGCGTGGTAATTCGTCACGTGCTCCCGGGAGTAGTGCCGACGGCCGCCGTAGCGACGACGCTCGCCGTGGGACGAGGAATTCTGCTGGAGAGCGCTCTCAGCTTTTTCGGGGTGGGCGTGCAGCCGCCGACTGCGAGCTGGGGTAATATGCTGTATCAGGCGCAGACGACGATGAGCTCTGAACCGTGG
>JACDCM010000412.1 GCA_013817545.1 Gemmatimonadaceae bacterium
ATTGCCACAACCATCGGCACCATACTTGTCACCGAGGGGGACGCTCAACTCCTTCATCCGCACCTTCTGGAATGGATCCCCGACGTGCGGCTGAGCCAACCGATGTTCGCGCTGGCGGTCGACGGAGGCGTGGGCACGGGCGGTGCGTGAAGCTCGATTCGTCACAGATTCGTCTACTGATCCACGACGCGCCGACGGTTATCCGACCGGTCCCGGTCGATGCGCCGCACGCTCGGATCGATCTCCACTGAGCCTGGGCGCACAGGAAGTGTGAGCGACAATTCGATGCGCCCACGCACAACAGCGTGCTCGCCCACATACAACACGCGGTGGCCCTGCGACTCCTCGGCAGATACCGCGATGTCGATGAGCGCACCGTCAGCGGACAGCGCCTCCTCTGTTCTGCCGCGCAAAGTCCGTTTGTCCACACGAAACGAAGCGGTAAGACGATGACGCTCTCCCATCGGCGTCGTTGTCGCGGTCTCGGCACCAAGATCGTACACCACACGAGCCGTGAACCATTCGTCCACGACCCGGCGATCCGCATCGCTGCGCGCGGCAGCGCGAAGCAATGCGTGCAGGCCCGGCGTCGTCGCGGCGCCGCGAGGTCCGCCATCGGTGGCCAGTAGCGTCGCCAGCGCGCGCGTCATCGCGGAATCGCCAAGCAGATCGTGGATCGCGTGCATGGCGATGGCACCCTTGCCGTAGTACATGTACGATTGATCGGTCGTCGCGAGCAGCGTCGGCTCCATGTCCCGTTCCCCCGTACGGCCCTGGAGGTACCGATTGTGGTCGAAGGCGAGCATCGGGGGCACCGCTCCCTCGCCGCGCATAGACGCCACGACCAGTTGCTCGGAGTACTTCGCGAGCGACTCGACGATGGTCAGCGAGCCGACCACGTTGAGCGGATCGACGGTGTGACCCCACCACTGGTGCGAGACCTCGTGTGCGACCCGCCGAGTGACGAGGTTCACGTCGCCCGCACGCGCATCGGCGAGCATGCCCCGATCTTCGGTGAAGAACAGCATGCCCGGCGCCGCGAATGCGCCGAATCGCCACCACAACGGGACTTCGACCATGCGCAGCGTGGCGTGCGGGTATGCACCGAAGCGCGCGCCAAGCACGTCGAGCGAACGAGTCGCCGTCACCAGCATGCGGTCGATGTTGTGGTCGTGCTCCGGATGAAACCACATCTCGACCCTTACCGCGCCGTGCTGCACCTTCCTCACCGCATAACGACCCGATGTGACGGCAAAGCGCGGCGTAATCGGCCGATCCACGACGTAGCGGACGTATCTGCGGCCGTTCTGCGTCCAGGCGCGCACCAATCGTCCTGGCGCCAGCGCGGTCTGATCGGCTGAGGTGGAAAGGGTGGCGTCCAGCGTGATCCACGCTGGATCCTGTCCGGCACGACGAGCCTCCGTGGCGAGGGAATCGGCTGCCGAAAGTGGGGCGTACTGCGCGGTGGCAATGCCGAGATCACGCTCGTGCCGTTCCACGGAATCGGATAGCTCGTAGCGTCCGCGATAACCAAGCGACGGCATCGCATCGCTGCTCGTGATGTAGGTGCCGTTCGCAGCGACATCGTATTCGAAGCCGGCGGCCCGCACACCGGCTCGATCGAGTGTCAACGCGTACTGGAGCTCCAGCTGCGCCGCCGGAGCCATCGGCCGTTCAAGTGCGAACACGTGCACGCCGAAGCGGGCGTCGTGACGAACCAGTCGCGCATCGGACACGGACATCCGGACGCGCTCCGCATCGCGCCCGAGCACCACCCACAGCGTATCGAGCGGCTGACTGTGCCGATTCTCGAGCGTCAGCGTGCCGCGCACATCGGCTCGCCGCTTCGCGGGATGCATGTCCACTGCGATGCGCACCGCCACGATGCGCGGCTGCGGCGTGCCCGCGAGCCAGCGATAGGTGCGTTCGTAGTCAGTCCTCCACGCGGTATTGGCGTCTGCACTTTCCCACGCGTGCACAACGTTCGTCTGCCAGAAGAGTGCGCCCCCAATGGCAACGAAGAGGGCGATGGCGGCGATGGCGACACGCGTCCCCGCGCGCCCCCACACGCGCGGCATCGCGGCAATTCGTGCTCGCGCTCCGGCATCAAGGCCACGACGCCACACGCCCCAACTCACGCAGGCCAGCAACAGCGCGAACGCACTCCAGTACAGCATGAATGCCGCAAACGACATCGCCGCCGGGCCAAAACCATCGAGATCGGAATGCGACACCGACGGCGCAGTGGTGAATTGCAGCATCGGATGTTCGAGCCCGATCATCGCTCCCTGACGCGACACCACTACCAGCACGACCCCCCCAAGCATCCCGAGCCATCGATTGGAACTGATGGCCTGAACCGCCAGCACACCGACCGACAGCAGCACCAGCGGAACGCCCGTGAACCAGAGCAGTGAGAGGTACACGAGCGGCTGCACGGGCATCCCACCGTTCAGAACTTGAACTCCGAGCGCCGCGACGATCCCGACGAGACCAAGCACAAGTGGGATTGCGCTCAGAGCCGCCAGCTTGGCCAGGTAGAAGACCGCGTTCGACGCCGGCGTTGCATCGGCCAATGGGTCGAAGCCCACGATACGTTCGCGCCACGCCACCTCGGCCGCAAAGTACACGATGGTGATGCTGCCGAAGAGGAGCAGGGGCACCTGCAACGCGTCGGCCAGGAGGCCGCTCGTGGCCAATACGCGCGTACCGTACTCACTACCCAGTTGACCGAAAGCCTCCATGCCCGCGACGAACGCCCAGAGCGCAAGCAGCGTCACGAACGTCCAGCCTCGCAGCAGTTGGCGCAACTCGAGGCGGGTCGCCGCCTGGAGCGCACACCAGAAGGCGTTCGGACCTCCAGGAGATGGCGTGAGTGGCCGGTACGCCTGCACGGGCACCGGTGTCACGTCGTTCGCGGCAGTGCTGAGCCATCGCCAGCGACGAGCACGAGCGCCGGTTGGCGCGCCGGACACGTGGAACTGGAAGCGCGCGCGCACCAGCGCGAGCACCACGCCCGCAACGCCGAGCCATACCAGGCGATTCCAGAGGTACCGTCCGCTGAGTTCCACTGTTCGCACGTCGCGCTCAGCCGGTAGCCAATAGCGTGACTGCTCAAAGAATGCCGACAGGCCAAACGGATCGAGCATCGCGGCGCGGGCCAGCTCTTCCGCTGTGGGCGGCGCTCCTCCGGCCATGAGCGGCCAACTCACGAGCAGCGCCGTCACCCAGTACAGCGCGTAGAGCGCAATGCCACCGACATACGTGGCGATCGTGCTGCGCGAGAGCGTTGCCACCGCCACGAGGAGCGACGAGGCCACGATAAGGTTGGGCAGCACGAGCGTCAGCAGCGGCCACACGTACGAGAGGATGCGCGCCGGCCCGAGCCGATCGGGTTCGACCTGCAACCCCAGCGGCGCGAGCATTAGTACGGCGGCGCCGATCGTCATGACCGTCATCCCGGCCAGCAGCACACCCAGGAATCGGCTCGCGAGATAGCGCGTCTTGCCGATTGGACGCGAGAAGATCAACTCGGTCATCCCGTGCTCCACATCGCGCAGCATCGCGTTGGCGCAGAAGATCGTGAGCACGAGCACGCATATCAGCGACAGCAGCCCCATGGACTGCATGACGCTGTAGGGCGAGTTGACATGCACCGCGTCGCCCCCGTAGCCGGT
>JACDCM010000100.1 GCA_013817545.1 Gemmatimonadaceae bacterium
GTCCAGAGCGCCTCGCAGCGCCGCGCTTTGACCGATAATTGTGTCGATGCCGAAATCCAAAGCATTACTCTCTGTGTGACCTAAGGCAGTGACGGTGCAGGGCGTTGTTTGGTAACTCAGAGCGACGGTTGTCGCGGTATACTATAGGAGGCGTTGCGCCAGGTGGTCGATTCCACAAATACTTTTTTCTTTTCGCGATCGGCAATCGATACCGGTGCGTGGGAAGACCGCGTGGCATGCGCGTTGCCCGATTCACTCTGCGGATTGCGGCTAAACGGATCGCGGTAACTTGATCACGGAATCATCTCGGAGGTAACGGACATGGCGGATCGGGACAAGGAAAAAGACGGCTACGGCGTATCGTCATCACGTGGCGCTGATAAAGGCCAGGGATATGGCGATGACCAGGGCACGCGGGTCGGCAAGCCAAAGGAGAACGATCGGGAACACACAGGGCCGAGCACGCGTCCGGTAAAGGAAGGGCTGGAAGGCTCCATTCACGACTCGGATGAGTCGCAAAGCAAGGGCGGTACGTCCGGCGCGGGAACGGAGGCGAAGGCAGAGCCCGTGGAACGCACGCGGGAGCATGTGAGCGGGTACGGCGGGGCAGGTGGAACCCCCAAGACGAGCTCGGATCAACGTGAACCGGCGGAGCCGACCGGGAAAACCCCGGCCTGAACAGGGGAGGGGGTAGTTGAAACTGGGCCGATTCTCTTGAGTCGGCCCAGTTTCAATTTGCGCCGTTTTTGTCGCTCACCTTGAAATCTTAGGTGAGTTGTGTAATATATCCTAAGAAGCTTAGGTCAAACCCACGGAGCTCTTATGGAGACGCAGGACCTCGACCTCCTTCGCGGCACTCTCGACCTCATGGTTCTCAAGACGCTAAGCTGGCGTCCCATGCACGGCCTCGCTGTGCTCCGTTGGATAGAGCAATCCACTCGAGACAACTTCCAAATCGAAGAGGGAGCGCTGTATCCCTCGCTACACCGCATGGAGCAGCGCGGCTGGCTCGATGCGGAGTGGGGATACACTGAAAAAAACCGCAAGGCGAAATTTTACCGCCTGACGCCAAGCGGTCGCCTGCAGCTCGCGGCGGAGCTCAGCAAGTGGTCCAGGTACACGGAAGCGATGAACCTGCTGCTCGCCGCACCGGGGGTTGGGTGAGCAAGCTCGGCGGCGGTTGGCCGGGGCTTCGTCGCGCGTTCCAGCTTCCGTTCTCACGCAACCGCATTCGCAAGGCCGTCGTTGAGGAGTTGCAATTCCACATAGAGGGTCGCGTCGAGCAGTTCGTGGCGAGTGGCATTCCCCGGGAGGAGGCGGAGGCCGAAGCGCGCCGCCGATTCGGTGACTTCGATGGCTATCAGCGCGAAGCGCGCAACATAGACGAGAGACACATGCGGGAGCGCAACAGACTCCGGTTCTTTGACGCGCTAAAGCGCGAGACACACCACGCCGCCCGGTCACTGCTGCGTGCTCCCAGCTTCGCGCTGATCGCCCTGGTAACGCTCGCTGTGGGGATTGGCGCGACAACGGCGATCTACACAATTCTCGATGCGGTGGTCTTGCGCCCTCTGCCGTACTCCGGCGCCGAGCAGCTTGTATCGGTGCTGCATCCGACAACGGTACCTGGGACGGGCGACTCGAAGTGGGGGCTGTCGGCCGCCGGGTACTTCTACTTCAAGAACGAGAATCGCACGCTCGCCGACATGGGAGCTTTCATGACCGGGTCTAGCACTGTCTCGGGCGAAGGCGATGCCGAGCGCGTGCGCTCCGCTTCCGTTACCAACAGTGTCTTGAGCGTGCTGCGCGCGCAGCCGGCGCTCGGCCGCCTGATCGTTGCCGGCGATGACAAGCCAGGCGCTCCGCCGGTTGTGATGTTGGGCTATGAGTTCTGGAAGCGCCGTTATGGTGGCGATCCTGGCGCGATCGGGAAGGTGTTGGAGACAAGCTCCGGCCCCGCGCAGGTCATCGGCGTCACCGCGAAAGGCTTCAATCTTCCGAAACCGGGGCCGTTCGCGTCCGGAAACGACCTGGGCGGCTTTCAGGTAGACCTGTGGCTCCCGCTGCAGCTTGACCCGGCTGCGAGGGCAGAGAATTCGCACTCGTTCTTCGGTGTCGGCCGGCTAAAGGCTGGGCTCCGCGCCGCTGAAGCCCAACAGGACATGGAGGTTCTTGCGCGACGGCTTACCGAGCTCTTTCCGAGCGCCTACACGCAGGGTTTCATCGACGACTACAGGTTCCGTATCGAAGTTCAGCCTTTGCGCGACGAGGTGCTGGGGGAGAGAATCACGCGAACGTTGTGGATACTCTTTGGCGCTGTTGGGCTGCTTCTGCTCATCGCCTGCGCGAACGTCGCAAATCTGTTTCTCGTTCGCATGGAGGCGCGCCGCCGAGAGTCGGCGATTCGTCACGCGCTTGGAGCCGCTCGCGCTCACTTGGCCGTATACCATTTGGCTGAGAGCCTTCTCCTCACACTCGTAGCCGGCGCGGCCGGCCTCGCGCTGGCGGCAGTTTTTCTTCGCGTATTACTTGTCGTGGCACCGGCCGAGCTGCCGCGCCTGTCCGAAGTTGGGCTCGGGTGGACGGCGGTCTCATTTGCCGTTGCGCTCTCTGTTGTCGCGGGTGTCATTTTTGGTCTCCTACCAGTGTTTCGCGTGGCCGCGGATCTGAGCTCGCTACGCGACGGATCGCGCGGGCTGACTCCCTCAGCTCGACGGAGGGCAGCACGCAGCGGACTCGTGGTAGCTCAGGTAGCTCTTGCGCTCATGCTTCTTACTGCTGCGGGCCTGCTGGTTCGCAGCTTCGCGCACCTGCGGGCTGTTCACCCCGGACTGGACCCGACCGGGGTGCTTGCCTTTACCATCGCGATCCCGAGTTTGACTTACAGCACCATGGAGGAAGCGGCGAGCTTCCACCGCGCGTTTCAAGCTCGTTTGATGGCCCTTCCCGGCGTGCAGCACGCAGGCGCCGCCACAGGTCTCCCGCTTCGGGACTTTGGCACCGGCTGTTCCATAGTCTTTCGAGAGGGCCTGCCGTACAAGCCGGACGAATCGGCAGTGTGCGTCGCCACTCCCAAAGTCACGCCCGGCTTCTTCGACGCACTCGGCATTAGAGTCGACGGCCGCAAGCCCGAGTGGCGCGACCTCGATACCGGGACTGGCGTGGTAGTGGTGACCAAGGCTTTGGCGGACCGCCTTTGGCCCGGCAAGGATCCTGTTGGCCAAGGCATCAACAGCAACGGCGGTGACAAGTCCGGCTACTACAGGGTCGTCGGCGTGATCCCCGAACTGCGCGCCAATACGCTCGACAAACCACCCACTGAGGCCGTCTTCTATCCAGCTGTCGCGGTGCCCAAGTCCTGGATTTGGGGTCCTCTGAATGGTGCGACCTATGTAGTTCGAACCTCGAGTGCTGACCCGGCGGCGCTGACCCCTGCCATTCGGCGCACTCTTTCAGCGCTCGATCCGCGGGTGCCTCTCGCGAACGTCACAACCATGCAAGCGGTGCTGGATCGCTCCATGGCACGAACATCGTTCATAATGCTACTACTCGGCATAGCCGCAGGCATCGCGCTCCTTCTGAGCGCTGTCGGCCTCTACGGAGTCATCTCATACGTCGTCAGCCAGCGCAGGCACGAGATCGGTTTGCGGATGGCGCTGGGCGCAATGATCTCGGATGTCGCTCGCCTGGTCGTGGTCCAAACCGTAAAGCTCGCCGTGATCGGGGTGTTGCTCGGTTTGGCGGGCTCAATTGCGGGCATGCGCATGCTGCGCTCTTTGCTCTTCGGTGTGAGCCCCACCGACCCCCTGGTGTTCGCGCTGGTGCCAATGATGCTCATAGCCACCGCAGCCCTCGCCAGCCTAGCTCCCGCCCGCCGCGCCGCGCGTGTTGATCCCGTGGAAGCGTTGCGCTCGCAATGAGACGGCCTCGGGCGCCCATCTGACCAGCCCGAGCGCTACCAACCCAGAAATACCCTCCACGCGCGACTTCCCCGAGCACCGCGCGGTCAAACCGAGCACCGAACACCGCGCACGAGTCGCCGTACACCGAGCGCAGCATCAACCGCGCACCGAGCACCGCGCCGTAACAACCGAGCACCGAACACCGAACACCGCACTCGTTGCGCTATAACCCCAAGGACAAATCCCCAATAGCACCCGTTGCACCACGAGCCCAGGGCCAAATCCACAAACGTGCCTTCAGTCACAACGTTGCCTCCGTTCACCCTCCTCGTCCTTTCTCTGTAGGTAGCGCCTCAATCCGGTGCGTGTCGGCGCAATTCCAAAACCAACCACTCGAAGGGCCCTCCGATGAACCTCTCCCTCAAGCGGCGCAGCACTCCCTCCATCGGGCACATTACCAGCCGCGGCGACAACTACTCCGTTCTCGACGCAAAGCTCACAATCGTGGGCGATATCGAGACCGATGGGACGGTCCGCATTGACGGTCGCCTCGAAGGGTCCGTTCGTCGAGCAGCTGTCGTCATACTCGGCGCTGGCGCCACGATCAAGGGGAACGTCACCGCGCGCGAGGTCGTGCTGAGCGGCTCGGTTCAAGGAAACATCGAGGCAGCGGACCGCGTGGAATTGCAGGCCACGGCCGTCGTGACTGGCGATATCGAAGCGGGCGCGATTCTCATCCACGAGGGCGGCGCTGTGCGCGGTCGTCTATCCGTCCGTTCGATCGATCCCAAGCAGCAGCAGGACGGCAAAGGTGTGCGCGCTCCTTCGCTTACACCGAAAGCGATGCGAATCCCCGTGCCTGCGATGGCAGGCGAAGCCAAGTAAGTGACGCGTCAGGCTGCTCGCGTACTGCCGCTCACTGATGAGACGCGCGTGATTGAATCACACGGTTTCCGCGGAGCGCAACGGAACGACCGCAGGCTGACCCCCATGTCGGTGCCGGCCTTAGATCCCAAGGTCACTCCGATCAGCTCGCGAGCTTTTCCAGCGCCGCTTCCGCCCCGCGGAAAGCGGCACAAGGGTTGGACGTTGCTGCTCGTACCCCCGGCGGTGTCTGCCGCTGTGCGCACCTTCGAGATTCGGACCTGGCAATTGCGCCTGGCAGCGGCCGCCATTTTCCCAATGCTCGGCGCAGCTTTCATCGGCGGCGCATTCCTGGGTACGCGGTTCGGCTCCGAGGAGTCCGCGATGATCTCCGCCAAGTTGGTCGAGACAGAGCACCGGCTTGTCGCGCTTGGTGACACGCTGAGAGCCATGCAGATCATGGCGACGCTAACCCCGGTGGCGTCCCCCGCGACCTCTGCTCCGTCCACCAAGTCCGGCCGTCGGACATCTGCCCCCTGGGAGCCGCCGCGACCAGCTCCGGGGGTCATTCTCCCCGTGGATGGCAGAATTAGCAGCGTGTACTCGCTTCGCCGCCGTCACCCGATCCTGCGCATTCGACGCCCACATCGCGGTATCGATATCGTTGCGCCTTCCGGCACAAGCATATCCGCGCCCGCTGGCGGCCGAGTCACCTTGGTGGAGCGCAACTTCTCCTTCGGCCTCGTTGTGGAGATCGATCACCCCAATGGAATCCGGACGCGCTACGCGCATCTGCGTTCCGCGCTCGTCTCTGTTGGCGATCAGATCTCGCGCGGAATGACCATCGCGACGGTCGGGTCGACCGGCCTGTCGAGCGGACCACATCTGCACTACGAAGTGTCCCTCAATGGAAAGACGATAAACCCGCTCAAGTATGTCTTCGCAGCGCCGGTCGTTGAGTTGGTGGTGCCGCCGGCACCCGCCGCAAGCGAGGTGCAGGACAGCACGGTAGAAGAGGGTGGGGAGAGGAAGTAGCTGAGCGATTGCGGATTGCGGATTGAACCACGCGCTGTGTAAGGTACGAACGGCCGACAGCGCTGGGCGCCGCAACATGCTCCGCGATATCTGATGTCGAAGCGCAATCCGCAATCCGCAATCGTCCGTGTTCGTCCCCCAGCTCGTCACCTCCCTTAAAACCTACGATCGGCAGCAGTTCACGGCGGACCCTACCGCCGGTGTCATTGTCGGTATCGTCGCGCTTCCGCTCGCCATAGCCTTCGCGATCGCCAGCGGTGTTGCGCCCGGACGCGGACTTTACACCGCCATAGTCGCCGGCTTCCTGATCTCCGCTCTCGGCGGCTCCAAGGTGCAGATCGGTGGGCCGACGGGGGCGTTCGTCGTCATCGTCTACGAATCCCCGGACGTTCATCGCGCTCCTCTTGACGACGGCATTAGTGCAGGGCTTCGATCTCCCAGGACACCCGTGTAACCCCCTCCAATGCCGTTCGAGAATTAGCCCACCGAGCATCAATGTTCCAAGGTTATACGCATGATCCGGATTGAAACGGATCAAATCGGATCACCTCGTGCGGCGACGTAGTTCTCCGCCCCTCGGAACGAACCGTTTTTATCCGTCTCATCCCGAGGATTCGTATAACCTTTCCATCTTGGATGCCAGCCTCGAGAAATCGCGCACCGAGGTTCCCAAAAAAAGGACACAGGCTGCTCCCGACGCTGCAAGCAGGGTGATTGAATCGCCTCGGCTTCTGGACGCGACCTGGCCGATACGTAAACCTCAGTCCGGCAACGCGTTACAGGTTGGCGTCTCCCTTGCTTTCCACCTGTTGCATGAGTTAGATTGCCGTGTTCCAAAAAGCCCGTTTTTTTCCCACCGTAGCAAGGAATCATGACAGCTCCAAATAACCGGGAACGCATCCTGTCGCGCCTTATCGACGACGAGATGAAAGAGTCGTTCATCAACTATTCCATGAGCGTCATCGTGTCGCGCGCGCTACCCGATGTGCGCGATGGGCTCAAGCCCGTGCACCGCCGGGTTTTGTATGCGATGAACGAGCTTGGTCTGGTTCCCGGTCGGCCGCACAAGAAGTCGGCTACCGTCGTTGGAGACGTGCTCGGCAAATACCACCCGCATGGCGACTCGTCAGTGTACGACGCGCTCGTGCGAATGGTGCAGGACTTCTCCCTCCGCTATCCGCTCGTCGATGGCCAGGGAAACTTCGGTTCGGTAGAAGGAGATCCGGCCGCGGCGTACCGCTACACCGAAGCACGCCTGACTCCGGTGGCGATGGAAGCGCTCGCCGACATAGACAAGAACACCGTCGACTTCGCGCCGAATTTCGACGACAGGCTGCAGGAGCCCAAGGTCCTTCCGTCGGCGATCCCGAATCTGATAGTCAACGGCTCGTCGGGAATTGCAGTGGGCATGGCGACGAATATTCCGCCGCACAACATGCGGGAGGTCGTCAGCGCGATCGTCCAGCTGATAGACAATCCCGAGATGACCGCCATGGACCTCAGGGCGCATGTGAAAGGTCCGGACTTTCCCACCGGCGGCTACATCTACGGACGCGAAGGCATTCGGGATTATCAGGAGACGGGGCGCGGCCGAATCATCATGCGCGCTCGTGCTGTGATTGAAGAGAAGGAATCCGCGAACAAATCACAGATCGTCATCACGGAAATTCCGTATCAGGTCAACAGCGCCAACCTCCTGATCCAGATTCGGGACCAGGTGCGCGAGAGCCGGCTGCAGGGAATCAGCGATCTGCGCAACGAATCCGATCGCGACGGAATGCGGATCGTCATCGAGCTCAAGCGCGATGCGATTCCCCGCGTCGTGCTGAATCAGCTGTACAAGCACACGCAGATGCAGACCACGTTCGGTGTCATCATGCTTGCGCTCGTCCCGGATACGGTCACAGGCCAGCTCGTACCGAAGGTGATGCCGCTAAAGGACATCCTGCAGCACTTCATCACGCACCGGCACACGGTAATCGTACGCCGCACTCAGTTCGATCTCGACAAGGCTCTCGAGCGCGAGCACATACTCGAAGGCCTCAAGATCGCCGTCGACAACATCGATGAGGTGATCAAGCTCATCCGGAAGGCGGAGGACACTCCGACGGCGAGCGGCCAGTTGCAACGACGGTTCAAGCTGTCCGAGCGACAGGCGGAAGCTATTCTGAACATGCGCCTTGCCAAGCTCACCGGCCTGGAGATCGAGAAGCTCGACGCGGAGCTCAAGGAAGTGCAGGCGCAGATCTCCGATCTGCGGGACATTCTTGCGAGCCGTCCTCGCCGCATGAGCATACTCAAGGAGGAGTTGGCGCGCATAGCCGCCAGGTACGGCGATGAGCGGCGCACCGAGATCACCAGCGATCAGGGTGAATTCTCCATCGAGGATCTGATCGCCGAGGAGGACATGGTCATCACCGTGTCACACTCGGGCTACATCAAGCGCACGTCCGTCACTACCTACAAGAAGCAGCGGCGCGGCGGACGCGGTCTCAATGGGCAGGGTCTCAAGGATGAGGACTTTGTCGAGCATCTCTTCATTGGCTCGACGCACGACTACATCATGTTCTTTACCGACGACGGACGCTGCTTCTGGCTCAAGGTGCACGAGATTCCCGTGGCGGGGCGAGCGGCGAAGGGGAAGCCCGTCGTCAACCTCATCAACGTGACGGCCGATACCAAGGTCTCCGCCATGGTACCCGTGCGCGAATTCACCGCTACTCAGTCGCTTCTCTTCGTGACGAAGCGCGGTACCGTAAAAAAGACGGCGCTCACGCAGTACTCCAATCCGCGCAATACCGGCATCAAGGCAATCAAGATCGATGAAGGGGACGAGCTGATCGACGTTCAGATCACGACTGGCACGAACGATATCGTGCTCGCAACGAGCCATGGCCTATCGATCCGCTTTCACGAGCAGGATGTACGCGAGATGGGACGCGACACTACCGGTGTGAAGGGCATCCAGCTGCGTGACGATGACCGGGTAATCGGTATGGTGGTGATAAAGCGTGATGCGACGCTGCTCGTGGTGACGGAGAAAGGTATGGGGAAATGCTCCGAGATCTCCGAGTATCGCGTACAGCGGCGCGGAGGGAAGGGAATTTTCACACTCAAGGTCACTCCAAAAACCGGGAATGCGGTCTCCATCAAGGAAGTTCTTCCGGACGACGAGCTGATGCTCATCACCAAACAGGGCGTAGTTATCCGCATGCCGGTGAAGGGGATACGTGTTAGCGGCCGGAATACTCAGGGCGTGAAGCTGGTAAATCTCGATGATAAGGATCTGGTGCAGGACGTCGCTCGCGTAGTGCCGGAAGAGGATGAGCCCGGCATTGACGATGGGATCGAGGAGCCAGCAGGTGTTGCGCCAGGAGACGAATCCAAAGAGTAAAGCAGTTCGGCGGACCGTTTGGTTACGTTCTTCACGCCTTGCGAACCGGCGGTCGCTTTGTGCGCTGCGGGAGCTTCGGAGTTCCCGCTCCATGGTCAGGCGAAAGCAGACATGAAGCCGGGCGTAAACATTTTATTAGGACGAAGGCTGATACAGTAGCATATTGTGCGCGGAACTTTGTGATATTCGTCACATACAAGAGAGTATAGGAACTTTGACCGGCAGTCTCATCTGTTTTACCACGCCATGACATCCGCAGCTGTACATCCGGCCCTCGTCTCCCTGTCCGACGTTCGTGACGCCGCGTCAAGGCTGAGCGGCATTGCGGTACGCACGCCACTTCTGCGTGCGGACGATCTGACTGGTGACGGTAGTACGGTCTGGCTAAAGCCGGAAATGCTCCAGCGCGGCGGCGCCTTCAAATTTCGTGGAGCCTACAACTTCCTTTCTCGGCTGGATCCCGCTGATAGAGCTCGCGGGGTCATTGCTCCATCGTCAGGAAATCATGCACAGGCCGTCGCGCTGGCAGCACGACTTTTCGGCACCCCGGCCACGGTGGTCATGCCAACCACAGTGACGTCGGCCAAGCGAGTTGGGGCGGAGCGGTTCGGGGCTCGCGTCGTGCTCGCTGGGACGACGACGCAGGACCGCATGGAGCGAGCGCTCGAGATCGTCAGCGCTGAAGGTGGCACGCTCGTTCCACCGTACGATGACCCCACTATTATCGCGGGGCAGGGAACCGCCGGACTCGAGATCGCGGAGGACTTGCCGGATGTCGGCACTGTACTGGTTCCGGTCGGCGGTGGCGGTTTGAGCGCAGGAGTCTCCGCTGCGATCAAGGCGTTGGCTCCCCAGGCGCGGGTCATCGGCGTAGAGCCCGCGAGTGCACCCAAGCTTTCACGCGCTCGCGCGGCGGGAGTTCCGGTCCGCCTTACGTCGACTTCCGGACTGGCGGACGGGTTGCTCGCGGTCGAGATCGGCACGCTTACTTTCGCGCATCACAAGGAATTTCTGGATGACGTAGTGCTGGTTGACGACTCGCTGCTCGTTGATTCCATGCGATGGCTTCTCGATCGCCTCAAGATCGTCGCTGAGCCAAGCGGCGCGATAACGGTAGCGGCGCTACGCGCTGGGCTTGTGCGTGCGCAGGGGCCAACAGTCGCAGTTATCAGCGGCGGGAACATTGAGTGGAGCGGACTGCAGGCGCTCTTCGGAAATGCCTGAGGCAATCATCCTCGTCGCGATCGCGGATGAGCTGCTGCTGCGCACTGTATCCTGGTTCCTCAAGGAGCATGGTTATGACGTGCTGGAGGCCTCCGACTCAGCGGGAGTCTTCGAGCATCTGGACGCGGCGGTTCCTGATCTGCTGCTGCTGGATGTAACGGCGGATACAATGCCTGATCAGGGCGCGCTGAAACGGATAAAGGCGGATGTGCCATGGCGTGATATGCCTGTGTTGCTGCTGGCGACCCTGCCGCCGGACGACAACACGATACGATTGCTGGCCCTTGGGGCCACGGACTTCATCGGAAAGCCGTTCCGGGTTCGTGAGCTCCTGGCTCGAATTCAGGTTCAGCTGCGCATTCATCACATGCTGGTCACAGCTCGCGCCGAGCTGCGCAGTGCTGAAGAGGAGCTGAAAAGTGCGCGCGCACAGGCCGAGAGTCAGAAAAAGCTTGTCGGAATACTGAACGAGGTGTCCGGCGACTTTACGCCGGATGAGATTTATCACCTGGTGGTGCGGCGAGCGGCCCGTGCACTCAATATCACACACTGTTCCTTGATACTGGAAGATGAGCAGGCACTGGTTTCGACAGCGCTGGAAAATCCAGCCATACGCAATCTCGAGATCAAGCTGGTGCGCTATCCGGAAATTCGCGCGGCACTCGAACGCGGTGGTCCGGTGCTCATTGAGGACATCGATGTAGATCCGATGTTCGCGGGGGTTCGTTCGGAGTGGGCGAGTGAGGGTGTCGATCCCGGAATTCGCTCGGTGTTGGCAATTCCTTTCGAGCTCGATCGCGTGCAGAGCGGAGTCTTCCTGCTTCGCACCCTCAAGAACGAGCCCCCGCTCACGCTGGAGCACGCTGAGTTCGCCGACGCTATAATTCGCACAGCGACGGGAGCAATTCGGAAGGCAAAGACCCTCGAGATCACCAAGGCGGACAAGCTGCGCCTCGAGGAGCTTGCCAGCACCGACTCGCTGACGAAATTGCTGAATCGCCGCGCGCTGATGGAGCGGCTGGAAGCAGAGCTCGATCGCGCGCGCCGGTATGAACACGGTCTGGTCCTCCTGATGATCGATCTGGATCACTTCAAGAGCATCAACGATGGTCACGGACATCCATTCGGGGATCTCGTGCTGCATGATTTGGCGAGGCTTCTCGAGCACGAGGTTCGTTCCGTGGACATTGTGGCTCGCTACGGCGGAGAAGAGTTCGTGGTTGTGCTGCCGGAGCAGGGTAAGGAAGGCGCAATGGTTTTCGCCGAGCGCGTGCGTACTCACGTGGAGGGCCACGTCATTAGCACGGGAGGTGGCAATGGCAACGGAAAGGTTTCCCTGACTGTGAGCATTGGCATGTCGGAGTTTCCATTGAACGGCATTCAGACACCAAGCGAGCTGATCGCGCGCGCTGATGAGG
>JACDCM010000413.1 GCA_013817545.1 Gemmatimonadaceae bacterium
GAACTCCCTCGGGCGTCAGATACCGGAAAACATCCTCGAGCGGGAACGAGTGCTGTGGGCCGAGCGAAAGCAGCAGTCCGTCTTCCGTGGCTGCCGCCTGCAGCTCGAAGTTGAATTGGCGGCAGAAGCGCTTCCTCAGCGCCAGCCCCCACGCGCGATTCATGCGACTCCCGAACGGAGAGTGCAACACCAGCTGCATTCCGCCTGACTCATCGAAGAAGCGCTCCATTATCAGCGCGTCCTGTGTTGGAAGCTTGCCGAGCATTCGGCGCGCCTCTCCGAGATACTCCACGATCTGTTGCGATGCGCTGGTGGAAAGGCCGGCTTCCGTCTTCAGCCAGGTCAATGCTTCCTCTCGGTCACCCAAACGTGCCTCTACGCTGCTGCGCAGATCGGACACCGCTTTGGATAACTCGTCGCTCCTGCCGGGTGCCTCGCCAAGCCAGAAGGGAATCGTGGGCGGCTGGCCGCGCGCGTCTTCCACGCGCACCACGCCCTGCTCCACTCGCATGATGCGCCATGAGGTGTTGCCGAGTTGGAATATGTCGCCCGCCGAGCTCTCGATCGCGAAATCCTCGTTCAGCGTGCCGACGACCGTTCCTTCCGGCTCAAGGACCACGCGATAATCGGCGGTGTCCGGGATGGCTCCACCCGAAGTAATCGCGCTCAGCCGTGCACCGCGCCGGCCGCGCACTCGTCCGTTGACCGCGTCATGGTGCAGCATGGCGCCACGGCGCCCGCGGCGCGTACTGAAACCGCTGGACAGCATCGCGATCACATCGTCATACTCGCGCCGCTCAAGATCCCTGTATGTGTAGGCGCCCTGCGCGAGATGAAAGAGCTCATCGACAGACCAGTCCTCACCGGCAGTCTCAGCGACAATGTGCTGAGACAGTACGTCGAGCGGTTTCGGATGTATGAGAATCCGGTCCAGCTCGCCGACCTTTACCGAGCGAAGCAGTGCGGCGCATTCGATGAGATCGTCTCGGGACAGAGCGAATAGACGCCCCTTCGGAGTGCCTCGAATGGAATGACCCGATCGTCCCACGCGTTGAACGAAAGTCGAGATGCGCCGCGTCGATCCAATCTGGCAGACGAGGTCTACGGAGCCAATGTCAATGCCGAGCTCGAGTGACGCCGTGGCAACCAGCGCTTTCAATTTCCCAGCCTTGAGCCGCTCTTCTGCGTCCCGCCTAACCTCCTTTGCCAGACTGCCATGGTGCGCTGCGACTACATCGGCTCCCACACGTTCGCCAAGATGCCGCGTGACGCGTTCAGTAAGACGCCGCGTATTCGTGAATATGAGCGTAGTGCCATGTTCGCGAACCAGCGTCGCGAGGCGGTCGTAGACCTCCTGCCACGTCTCTCCCGACATCACTGCCTCTAGCGGAGCACCGGGGATCTCGAGAGCGAGATCAACAGAGCGCAGGTGCCCTTCATCGATCACGGCGCAGTTGGCCGTCCCGTCTGGGGCGATATGACGCGTACCCACGAGAAAGCGCGCGACTTCGTCGATCGGTTTCTGCGTGGCGGAAAGGCCGATGCGCTGGAGCGGATTCTGGGTCAGATGCTGCAGCCGCTCGAGCGACAGTGCGAGGTGAGCCCCGCGGCGTGAACCGATGACGGCATGAATCTCATCGACGATTACCGCGCGCACCGTCCGAAGCATCGCGCGGCTCCGCTCGGCGGTGAGGAGGAGGTAGAGCGATTCCGGAGTCGTAACGAGGATGTGCGGCGGCGTCCTTATCATGGCCGCGCGCTCACTCGACGGCGTGTCGCCGGTTCGAACGGCGGCCGTGATGCGCACGGGAGGAAGTCCTTTGGCTTCAGCCAGCGCGCTGATCTCGCGTCGCGGCTCAGCCAGGTTTCGATGGATATCCGAGCTCAGCGCCTTCAAGGGAGAGACATACACGATCCGCGTTTCATCGGGCAGAGGGCCGGCAAGGCCTTCCTGCAGGAGATCATCCAGCGCGCTGAGAAACGCCGCCAGAGTTTTTCCGGAGCCGGTGGGTGCGGCTATGAGTGTGTGCCTGCCCGAGCGGATAGCTTCCCAGCCGCGACTCTGCGCTGTGGTAGGAGGGCCGAGGCTGCTAGAAAACCATTGCGCGACAACCGGGTGAAAACGGCTTAAAGGCATCGCTGAAATATAGCCGGGCCGGCAGCGACTACGCACGGTGGGAACTGGTGCGGTCTGGACTGGACCAGTAACCTCCAGAGAGGGGGAAAGAAAGAGAGTGAATAGGGAGTGCATTACAGCGAGAACTCCACTCCTGGTCGCCTTTCTCGCGATTCCCGCTCCTTGCTCTGATCCCTCCTACCTGTCTCTTACTCTGCGCCACGAACTCAACCTCGCTCGAGATTTTTACCTCGTCGGTTGCGACGACTCCACCGGGCCTCCAGCGCCTGATTCCAGGTTAGCTCATGTACTGCACAGTTACTGATCTGCTTCCCTGCCAGCAATGGATCCCCTGCCGACGCGAGCAGCCTTCTACTTATTCCTCAGCACTATTATCGTTCAACGACTATTTCAAAGCCTGTTGGCATTTGCTGCACGCATCGCGCAACAGCTCGATCTGATCGTAGCAATCAAGAAACCGGATCTCGAGCTCTCCTTGAGATCGGGAATGAGCAACCACGTGGCGGATAAGAATTCGCGGACGATGCGGTCGTGGGTGATCTACCGATACATTCAGTCGAGATTGATAGTTTTTTCGAGAATCGGAATGAGGGTGTTGAGCTGTTCCTCACCAACGCCTTGGAATTGTCTCGTCGTTAGCTTGTCAACGGGGTCATCCAGCTGTGCAAGCACTCATGATCCCCCTCCGAAATTCTCACCGTAATCACCCTTCTGTCTTCGCTTTCCCGGGATCGGGATATCAATCCCTGCGCCTCGAGCCCATCCAACCCGTGAGGACTGCGCTGGGCATCGCGCTCGCTGTCCTCGCTGGGCTGGGCTGTGCCGGCGGATCGTTCACGCCCCTGAGCCCAAGTCCCCGAGTCGCCCGCGCCGATTCGTTGGCCAGCGCGGGCGATACCGCGGCAGCCCTCGCTCTCCTTGACTCGGTGGTGCGCGGGGATCCCCAGAACGCAGTCGCGTGGCACCGGCGCGGGATGCTCGCCTGGGCGAAAGTGCGTCCGTTCAAGCGGCTCCTGATAGGCATGAGCCAGGCCAATATCGACCTCCTTCGGACGGCCGATACTTCGCTCCGGCTCGCGAGGCGCTTGGCGCCCGATAGCGCACGGTACGCGCTCGATCTGGGCCGCTACTTCCTTTATGCCGATCTGGTTACGCTTCGCCTCCAGGCTCCCAGGCAATTCAGTCATGCGCTGAAATCAGCACTACGCGCCGGCGACAGCAGCCTGGTGGCCGAAGCGCTGGATGAGCTAGGAATGGTACACTGGCGACGTTACGAAGTGTTCGCCGACAGGCGCTTGTTGCGGGAACTTCCTTTCATCAACCTCGAAGAGCTGGTAACTGACGAGCGAAACGTTCGCAAGTTGCTCGCCGATCAAAGCATTGCACCCAAGCCGCCGCTAGGCACCCGAGAATACGCGGACGCGCTGTCCTCGTTCGAACATGCGCTCGACTGGGATCCCGGTCACATGCGCGCCATGCGGCACATGTATATGGCGTTGGCCGAGAAGGGGAACTGGCA
>JACDCM010000414.1 GCA_013817545.1 Gemmatimonadaceae bacterium
AACGTGGACCAGCCACGGCTCTGACGGCCCGCATCGAATCAAGGATCCCGTCGAGCAGGCGCGCGGATCCGCCTTCGTTCTAGCAGAAGCCGTCCGGCGCGTCAGTGGTCAAGCGCCTGCTGCGAAGGCGCGGGTGGGATACGGAATCGGCCTGCCCGATACGCACGTTGCGACCGCGCAACTTCGTCTGGATGCTCCTCGGGACATCGTGATCGACGCCAACGACATGATGCGACTGACGCCAGCACTCGACAAGTTGTTCGCGTATTGGAACCGCACCGCGACTGGAGCGGCTCCGTCAATCTCCATCCTCAGGCAAGTGCTCGCGAATTCCTTTGATCTCCGTGCTCCGCTCGCAGCGGAGCTTGCCGAGCAGGATCGCGCACTCCTCAGGCTTACCGAGCAGCAGTATCAAGTCTTAGACATGGTGGCGCGTCAGACGCGGGTGGCCATCGCAGGATGTGCTGGGTCCGGAAAGACGTTCCTTGCCGCCGAAAAGGCACGACGGCTCGCCGCTCAGGGATTCAGGGTCTTGGTGGTGTGCTTCAACCTGTTGCTAGCGGAGCACCTGCGCCGTGGTCTAAGCGACATAGCAGCGGTGGACGTCTTCGCGTACTACGAACTCTGCGAGGCCGTCGTCGCGGAAGTCTCCGGACGTCAGCCGAGCCAGGGAGCGGAGGAGACTCAGAAGCTCTACTACCCGCGCCTACACGCCGAGTTTGAGAACTCGGTCGCTTCCGTGGCCAGCCGTTACGGCGCGCTCATTGTTGACGAGGCGCAGGACTTCGATGCGGAGTGGTGGCTGCCGCTGCAACTGCTACTGGTCGACCCAGACAAGAGTCCCATATACGCGTTCTTCGATGACAACCAGAACATCTTCCACGCCCCGCGTGGGATGCCGATCGACAGCGAGCCGATCCAACTGACAGTGAATTGCCGTAACACCCAGCGCATTCATCGAGTCGTCGGAAAGTACTACCACGGCACGCCGATAACGGCGCGAGGGCCCGAGGGCATTCCGGTCGATGTCCATGCCTACGCCACCCGCAAGGAGATGATGACGCTCCTCGACAAGACAGTACGGTCTTGGGTGACGGAAGCGGGCGTTGCTCCGGGAGACATCGCGCTGCTGACGCCGGGTCGTCAATTTGACAGTGCGCTCTGGTGGAGAGACGAAATCGGTGGATACGATCTCACCGACGATCCATGGGATCGAACCAAAATCCTGCGGTGCTCGATCTTCCGTTTCAAGGGCCTGGAGCGTCTCGTCGTCGGTGTCGTGGAGCTCGATGGCGCGAGCAGTCCCATGCTGTACACGGCGTTCTCGCGGGCGTCGGTGTTCCTCTCGGTGTTCTGCCCCCGTCCTAGCCGCAACCTGCTACCTCGAGAACTGGCGAAGCAGCTCGAATCGGTCGCCGGCACTTGATCTGAGCCCACTAAGGGACGGCAAGACACTCGATCCGCGGTTTAGGGGCAGATTCATTCGCTCCTCTCCCGGTTTCCTGCAACGCAGCACCACGCGCGCCCTTGGCCAGCGAGGCCAGTGCGGAACGATCAGCGGGGATTCGGAAGCCCGGCAGTAGAGCCGAGGTCTCGATCTGTCCCGCGAACGACGGGCTGGTGGCCAGCGCGCCTGCCGACCGTCAGACCGGCGGCGGGATCACCGCCGCCGGTCTGCGGCTACGCCCGGTCGGCGCTCGGTTGCATCACGGTGCTGCTGTCGGCGGCGTCCCAGTCGATCGAGGCGTTGGCGGCGCCGGCGCGATTGTCTGTGATGACCAGGGGACAGACGTAGCAGGCGTCCGCCCCGTGCTCCGCGTGCCAGCGACAGGTTCCGCGGATGCTGCAGTCGGGCAGCTGATAGTCCTTGGGGGCGCGGCCGGTCACCAGCCGTTCGGCAAGCCCGCACTGCGAGCCGCTCCACTGTGAGCAAGCGGCCTGCACGCAAGGCTCCGCGAAGCGGAAGCGCTGCTCGGCCGATGGCGTGCTCTCCACGAAATCGGCATCGATGCGGATCGCCGGCGAGAGATACCCAAGGCGACCGGTCGGACCGACGACGCCCAGCAGGATGGCCCCCTCGCGGCAGCGGCCGCTCGGGCAGGTCTTGGGCTCGCTCACCCGGGACGCTTCGACGGCACACGACCGGTCGGCACCTTGCGCGGCAGCTGCAGGTCCTTGGCGCGGAGCAGGTCGATCCAGATCCCGAGCCACTCGCGCGGGAAACGCGTGCGGAAGCCGCCCCGGATATTGAGCGCCGTGAGCTCCGATAGGACCGCCTTTTGCACGGCTTGGTTGACGCGCTTCTTCTGGTCGCTGGTCAGGCTCAGCCCGTCGATGTTGACGCGGAACTCGGTGGAAACCGCCTTTGGCACTTGACCGCCTCCCTGGTTTTAATAGCGCCGGGAGTGTACATGAACCAGCCAACCGAGCCATTGCGGGCCTTCAACTAGGTACCTAGCCGTGTAGTAGCGCCCTCTTTGGGCTAGTCCATTTGACATTCAGGCGTACGTGTTTTACCACCTTGACCCACAGAGCGCTCGGTCGGTCGCGAGACGTTCAGCCGTGCACTCGGATCCCCTGCTGATCGTCGCGAAACGCATCCGACCTGATTCCCGGACTGCCGAGCTCAGCGGATACGAGTGGAAGAGGCGAGGCATTGACAGAGACGATCGGGATGGCGCTCGAGGACTTTCGCCGGTTGTACGCGCACGATCAGGCGGGCCTCGCGATGCGCCTCGGCGAGATCTTCCTTGATGAGGTGGCGGCTCGGGCGCCACGCGCGAAGCCCAAGCGGGCGAAGCGCTGATGCCCGCGCGCGATCGCAAGCTCGCGCAGCTCAGGAAATTGGCGCGGTCCAAGCTCGACCGGCGTCCGGGGCTGCTGATCCTC
Source organism: Gemmatimonadaceae bacterium (assembly GCA_013817545.1). Taxonomy (GTDB): domain Bacteria; phylum Gemmatimonadota; class Gemmatimonadetes; order Gemmatimonadales; family Gemmatimonadaceae; genus JACMME01. Next base: position 2,890 of record JACDCM010000414.1, read on the forward strand.
CCGAACCATGCCCTGCGACTGCGGGCCGGAGCAGCCCTGGACTACGTCGCGCGCTACTACCGCGGCAAGGTCGTCGCGCCGTTCGTCTCACCCTTTGCCACCGAGTTCGAGTTCCGGATCGAGACACCCTTCGAGGTCACGGCCGACGGGCCGAGCGGCGTGGACCTCGTCGCTGCGCTCGAGAACGAGTTCACGAATGTCTCCCTGTATCTGTCGAACTACCTCACCCACCCGCGCTACGCCGGGGAGGAGCAGGTGGGATTCGCGCGCGGGGACACGCTCCGGCCGGTCGGGCTGACACGCGTGGCGCCGCGGACCTACCGCTTCGGGGTGAAGGGCCTGATCGTCGGCCGGCGCGACATGCTCAAGTCCTTCCGGGGCGCGAACCGCGAGGGTCCGCTCCTGCCGGAGATGGCGGACCCGCCGGCGGGCTGGAGTCGCCTGAGCTTCTGCATGCCGACACGCCCCGACGCACGCGAGGTCGAGCGCGAGGAGTGGTACGAGTTCTCGCCCAAGCGCTGGCTGCGCAAGCATCCCCGCATCCCGCTCCGTCCGCCGCTCCCGGTGCGGCTGCGCGCGCGCGCCGGCACGCCGCCGCTCGCGCCGCAGTACGACCGGCTCTACGGCGACGGGAACGTGCGGATCGCGCTCCTCTTCGGCTACGACGAGGAGACCCACAACGCGGCGGCGTCGGCCAAAGAAGCGTGGCAGGTCCTCACCGCGCCGCCAAGCCGGCGCTTCACCGTTCGCGATACCGGGAAGTAC
>JACDCM010000415.1 GCA_013817545.1 Gemmatimonadaceae bacterium
GGGGAAGACCGTGTCTCCTCGGTTCACGGGCCGGATCCGGAGTAAGGAGGCGGTGCTTGACCTGGGCGAGTACAAGGTGAGTCTGGATGCGACTTTCGATGTGGTGGTGATGGCGGTTGGTAAGTGACCGCACGCGGATGATAACCGCCGCCTCAGATCAGGCTGAGGATGTAATTCACTGCATGCGCAGTGCCGTGCGCGATCATCGCTCGCTTCCAGAAGTAAGACCATCGCACCCCTTAACGCCCCCCTGACATTGCCTCTGACACATCCCCAGCTGAATCGCCGTACTGAGGAAGGGAATCGTTCCATAATCTCGTGGTGTCCAATACCCAAAGCGGGCACGCCAGAATCCTTTCGCTCGTCGCAATCAGCAGTTAGTCCGCAATCCGTAATCCGTAATCCACCGATCCTGTTTGCATGCTTGATTTCGCCCACCCTGTCAGCGCAAACGACCTCCAGAAGCGGCTGCAAGCCGCGCTTGGGGACGAGTATTCGATAGAGCGCGAACTGGGCGGCGGGGGCATGAGCCGGGTCTTCGTGGCGAACGATTCAGAACTCGGCAGGCGCGTCGTTCTCAAACTGTTTCCACCGGAGTTGGCGGGCGGTTTGAACATCGAGCGCTTCCGGCGAGAGATACAGCTCGCCGCCCAGCTGCAGCATCCGCACATCGTGCCGGTGCATTCGGCTGGCGAGGTCGACGGCATGCCGTATTACGTGATGCCGTTCATCGAGGGGGAATCGCTCCGCGCTCGGCTCGATCGCGGTGAGCCCATATCGATCGCCGAGGCTGTACGCATTCTGCATCACGTTACGGACGCGCTGGCGTATGCGCACGATCGGGGCGTGGTACATCGTGACATCAAGCCTGACAACGTTCTAATGAGTGGGCAGCACGCGGTCGTCACTGATTTCGGGGTGGCGAAGGCGCTCGGCCACGCAATGAGTCATGCGAAGGGAGGCAGCGCCGTCACCGGCATTGGCTTCGCCATCGGGACGCCCGCGTATATGGCGCCGGAGCAGGCCGCGGGTGATCCGGCCACCGATCATCGATCCGACATCTATTCGGTTGGCGTACTCGCTTACGAGCTGCTCGCGGGGAAGTCGCCATTCAGTGGTTACGCGCCGCACGAAACTCTTGCCGCGCATCTGACTGAGCGACCCAAGCGGGTAGATGTTCTCCGGCCAGGTACGCCACCGGCTCTGGCAGCAATCATCGCCAAGTGTCTCGAGAAGCGTCCAGCCGACCGGCCGCAAACTGCGATCGAGGTATGCAGGGATCTCGACGCTCTCACGACGCCGAGCGGTGGCGGGATACGCGCGATCAGCGCGGCTCGCGCTCGCGGAAGATGGATGCTTGCCGCAGCCGCGGTTGCCGGCGTTGCGCTGCTGGCAATCGGCGTCGCGGCTTTTCGTCCGCGGCCCGCATTGCTTGACGAGCACGTCGTCGCCGTCGCGCCATTTCGCCTGAGCGGCGGAGACCCGTCCATAAGGTATCTGCGCGAGGGGATGCTGGATCTGCTCGCCGCGAAGCTCACCGGCACGGGCGGGCCGCGTTCATCGGATCCGCGTGCGCTGCTCAGCGCATGGCGGCGTGCGGCGGGCTCGGACAGCGCCGACCTTCCACGCGACCAGGCGCTCAGTGTGGCTGAGGATCTTGGCGCCGGCCAACTGTTGCTCGGCGACATTTCCGGAACCGCGAAGCGGCTCCTTCTCTCCGCATCGTTGCTGCGAGTTCGGGACGGTCGCGCCCGTGCGCACGCTACCGCGGAAGGTCCGGCGGATAGTCTTCCGCAACTCGTCGACAGACTCGCGGCGCAGTTGCTCGCGATGGAAGCTGGCGAGGCAGAACGGCTTTCCGCCTTGACGAGCACATCGCTACCCGCGCTGCAAGCATATCTCAGCGGACAGTGGATGTACCGCAAGTCGCGCTTCCAGGCAGCCGCGGACGACTTCAGTCGCGCAATTGAATTGGACTCGACTTTCGCGCTCGCCGCGCTCGGCCTGGCATCGGCGACGCGTTGGTATGGCGACCCGGTTCAGGGGCAGCGCGGAGCGGCGGTGGCCTGGGCGAATCGCGAGCGCTTGAGCGAGCGCGATCTTGCGATGCTGCACGTCATAGTGGGGCCGAACTATCCGGGATTTTCGAGCACCACCAGCACGCTCGCCGCCAGGGAGCGCTACCTCGCGCTAGCGCCGGACAGGCTGGATGCTCTCTTTGAGCTGGGCGACGGGCTGTTTCACTTCGGGCCCGCGATTGGCGTACCGGATGCGCACCGCCGAGCGGCGGATGCGTTTCGCCGAGTACTGGCTCTGGACTCGGCATTCTCCCCTGCACTTGAGCATCTGCTGCTTTTGGACGCGAAGGCTGGCGACACCGCGTCTGTGCGCCGGCTCGGGACTTTGTACCTCGCGACGGACTCCGCGAGTGAAAACGCTGACGGTGTGCGTTGGCGCATGGCGGTCTCACTCGGCGACTCTGCCGCGCTCGGGGATATCGACAAGCGGCGTTCGACGCTGAATTCAATGACCGTGCACTCCATTCAGTTCATCAGCCAGCTCGATGGCGTGGACGTGGATCGCGCAGAGCGCGTTGCGCGCGAGCGTGCGACTCGCGATGTGCCAGCGAGCATGCGGAGCTATGAGTTGCTTTCGACGCATGACCTGGAGCTCAATCGTGGCCGCCCCAACAACGCATTGGCAATCACAGCTGAACTGGCGCGCAATCAACGAGTTCCGGGGAGTGAGCTGCGGGAACGGATAAGGGACGCGCTGTTCTGGGACGGAGACACAACAGCAGCAGCAGCGGCGGTGGCTATTCTCGAGCGCGCAACCGCGGGCGCGGCGCCCGACAGCAGTCCCGCGCGGCCTGTGTATTTCGTGAACGTGTGCTTCGTTCAGCTCTGGAAGCTGGCACGTGGCGACGCGGCCGGTGCTGGCGCGAACATCGCCCGCCTCCGGGCAGGTGCGACAGGAGCACTCGAGGGCAATGCAAGCTTCATGTCTGGCTGCGCGATAATGCTGGACGCTCTGCACGCTGCCTCGGAGAAGCGCGCGGATGCGGCGGTGTATAGCAACCGGCTCGACTCATTGATGCGCACGGGACCGCAGGGTCAGCTGCAGTTCATGGGCAACCTCGTAGTCGCGCGTCTCAAGGAGCAGGAAGGAGACTTCCCAACCGCGCTCGCGGCGCTGCGGCGTCGGGAATACTTCATGTCACGCGCGGCATTTCTATCGACGTATCTGCGTGAAGAGGGAAGGCTCGCAAGCAAAGTCGGGGATCGTGAGGGTGCGCTTGCGGCATACCGGCATTTCCTCGCGTTGCGGTCTTCACCGGAGCGTGCGCTCGAGCGCGACACAGCGTTTATTCGCGCGGAGGTCCGCAGACTCGAGGGGAGGGTCGAGGGGTAGGATTGTTGTTGCTTTTCAACTCGTAATGGCGACGAACGATGCCCCGCTCGAGTGGAGTCGCGGCGAGGGAGTGGGAATCGTGCATCGGCGATCGGGATCGGGGATGTAGCCGAGTGGCGGAAAGGTCTCTATGCCGCCGCGGAAAGGTCTGGTTCACTCACGGTTGCAGACGCGGGCTGCACTCGACGCAAAGCGATAAGAGCGACGATCGCCATGAGCAGCACGACTACGGCGCTGATCGC
>JACDCM010000416.1 GCA_013817545.1 Gemmatimonadaceae bacterium
GACTTCGACTTCCGCGAAGTGCGCGCCGAAAGTGTGGATCGCCTCTCCGTCCGGATTCGGGCCGCGGCTTCCGCGTCCAATGATCATCACGTCGCCCAACTCTTCGCCGAGCGCCTTGAAGGTGATCGACCGCTTGCCCCGCTTGACGCGTATGACGCTGCCGCGGGCAACGAGCTTGTCGGGCGTAGTTTTCAAAACGCTAGCAGCGGCTTCGAGTAGTTGCGTGCGGGCGTCCTCCGCAGCCATACGCACCGCGGGTCCGACCGACGGCGTGGTCATTGAGCCCCACGAGTTGCCCGTGTACGGTGTGCGCTCGGTGTCGCCGAGTATGACGCGTATGTCCTCGAGTCGCGCGCCGAGCGCTTCGGCGGCAATCTGCGCGAAGATGGTGCGAGCTCCTGTGCCGAGGTCCTGCGATCCGGTAAGGACGTCGGCGGAGCCATCGCTATTTACTCGAACGGTAGCGTACGCGGGGGGTCCTCCGCCGGTACCCCAGCATTGGGAGGCCATGCCGAAGCCCCGGCGGGGTGGGGTAGAATTTGCGGATCTGCGGGGGGCCCCCCCAATTGGAAATTTACCCCCTTCTGCGCCTTTCCTTGCAACCACGCGATCTGCATCAGCATCATTTGCGCGCTCAGCCCACCCGAAGCGCTCGGCGCCGACGCGGTAGCATTCATCCAGACGCTTACCCGTGTACGGACGATCTTTTCTCCCGTCGCGTTTGGCGTAGTTTCTAGTTCTGAGTTCGAGCGGATCGATACCCACCTTGCGCGCCAGCGAGTCCATGGCGCACTCCAGGCCGAACGCGCCCTCGACATGGCCCGGTGCGCGAAAGGCTGACATGGCGGACGCGTTTATGTATACGAACGTCTCTGTGGTGCGCACGTTCTCGCACGCATACATCTCATGGTAGATGTTTGACGGACCGCCATCCCAGCCGCCGATACCAAGTGGCACAACAGCGTCCAGCACAATCGCTGTCAGCTGCCCGTCGCCGCGCGCGGCGAGGGTGACGCGCTGAACTGTGGCTGGACGGTTCCCCGTGTCCATCTGCTCAGCTTCGCGGTCATTTACCGCGCGAACTGCGGTATTGAGCCGCCGGGCGAATGCCGCTGCGACGTAGGCATGTGCACGCGCGCCGTTCTTGCAGCCGAATCCGCCGCCCATGTAATCCATGAGAACACGCACGCGGTTTAACGGGAGCCCAAACGCTTTGGCGATGTGGGAACGAATCTGGAAGACTCCCTGCGTTGACTCCCATACCGTGAGCGCTTCGCCATCCCATTCGGCAACGGATGCGTGTGGTTCCAGCGACGTATGCAGGGCGACGGGCGTGCGATAAGTGCGATGAACAACGATCTCCGCGTCGCGCAGAGCGGCGTCCACATCGCCGCGTTCGACGACCGACGGGGAGTCGTCCATTCGGTTGCTCTTTCCCCTCACCAACGGCGCGTCCTCGGCGAGCGCGTCGTCGGCGGTTACAACGTGGGGCGCGGCCTCATACTCGGCACGGATAGCGCGAAGAGCCAATTGCGCCGCTTCGTCGGAGTCGGCGCAGACGGCGGCGACCGGCTGGCCCGCGTATCGGATGATTCGATCGAACAACGGAAGTCCCGCAATTCTTATTTCTGGGACGTCCTCACTCGCTATCACGTCACGCATTCCCGCGATCGCGAGAGCGGGCGCGAGATCGAGAGCGGTGAGTCGACCGCGCGCGATCGGCGCGCGAAGGATCGCGGCATGCAACATCCCCGCGCGCCTGACGTCGACGGTGTAACGTGCGCGACCCGTGACCTTTTCGGGTGCATCGGCCCGTGGTATGCGTGAGCCGACGATACTCAGAGCCGCGTTTTCGTCCCAGGGTTCGGGCTCGAACGCCGGCATCTCAACTACCGCAATTTCGTCCCGGCCTTCCACCTCCACGTTGGTGACGACAAAGCGGCCGGCGCCAGGCCGGTTACCAGACCTGGACTTCCTATTGAGCACGAGCCCGTTCCTGCATCGTCGCCGACGCCGCAAGAATGGCCCGCACAATATTGGGATACGCACCGCAGCGGCACAAATTGCCGCTCATCCAGTTAACAACTTCAGCTTCCGATGGGCGCGGATTCCCGCGCAAAAGGGCTGTCGCGGCAAGGATCTGTCCGGGAGTGCAGAAACCACATTGCAGGGCGTCGTGGTCGATAAAAGCCTGCTGCAACGGATGCAACTGGTTCCCGGACGCAACTCCTTCGATGGTCGTTACCGTCCGCCCTTCGCAAGCCACGGCGAGCGTGAGACAGGAGTAGACTGGCTCACCGTCAAGCAGCACCGTACAAGCGCCGCATTCTCCCCGGCCACACACGAGCTTCGTGCCCGTGAGATGCAGTTGATCCCGCAGCACCGACAGGAGACTATGATGAGGAGCGACATCGAGGGCTTGCTCCCTTTCGTTCACAATCATGCTGACATGCATGAAGGGGTGAGTGCGCGTTTGAGCTTTTCGCATTATCTTATCCCGTCGCGCGGCCGAGGATCGCGCGGCCATAAGCTGGTCTTCGCGCACGCTAGTTGGAAGCCGTTTCGCAGCGCAGCATCACGCCATCGAGGTTTATCGAGGCACGATATGACGTACATTATTACCGAAGCATGCATCGATCTCAAGGATAAGGCCTGCGTGGACGTCTGTCCCGTTGACTGTATTTATGAGGGTCCTGATCAACTTTACATCCATCCCGGCGAGTGCATCGACTGCGGTGCTTGCGAACCGGAATGCCCCGTCACCGCGATCTTTCCCGAAGAAGATGTTCCGGTGCACCTCAAGAGCTACGTCAAGAAAAACGCCGAGGTGTTCGACAGCGACTCGCCACCGACTCGACCGACGAGATAAGAGCGGGAAACGGGAAACGGGAAACGGGAGGAGTTGCTCATGCTGGACGGCGTTCGCGCCCGTTGGTGTCGCCCACGCTTACCGCAATCGATTCCCGATTCCCGATTCCCGCTCTGCCCTCACCTCCTCCGCTCCCTTCCCAACGCAAACCAGCTCAGGGGACCGATAATCGGCACGGCGAACGCGATCGCGGTCCAGATTACCTTGGCCTTGACCGAGTGCTGCTTCCCGAGCCAGATGGAGAGCAACGCGCCCGCGAAAAGCATGACCGCGAACAAGAAAAACCAGATCGGCCAGCTTCGCGACCCCGCCAGGATTGACTGCCCTGGCGGCACTTGAATCATTTGCGGCCGACGACCCGGTCTGCTGCGCTGACGATTGCGTCAGCCGTCATCGCATACTTGAGCATCAGGTCCTCGGACTTACCTGACTCGGCGTAGCGGTCGCCCAAGTCAACGAACTCAATAGGTGCCGGCGTCCCCGTAGCGAGGGCAAGTGCCACAGCGCTCCCCAGCCCGCCGTAATGCAGGTGCTCTTCCGCGACCACAAAAGCGCCAGTCAGTTGCGAAGCCTCCTCGAGCGCCTCACGATCGATGGGCTTCACAGTATGCATGTCAAGCACACGAGCCTCTATCCCCTTCTCCGCAAGCGTGTCCGCCGCCATCACGGCCTGCGCGACCAATAACCCATTCGCCACGATCGTGAGGTCTTGTCCATCGCGCAGCTGAATGGCGCGACCAAACTCGAACTCCACATCCGGCCCGTACAGCACATGC
>JACDCM010000101.1 GCA_013817545.1 Gemmatimonadaceae bacterium
GATCAGTTGTGAATGCGTCGAGCGAGAAGTCCGCGTCGTGCCCGGTGAGCGCGAATGTGTAGGCCCCCATGCGGCGAAGGTTCGCGAGCACCGCGCTGACCTCGGTGTCACCGGCTGGCGGCGCGAAACCCATCGCGATATCGCCGGGCCGGCAGATCGCTGGTGCCCATGCGGCGAACGCCATGGACAAGTCGAGTGCGGGAAGCGCGCGCTTGCCGACAATCACCGGATGCACGAATTCTACGGACACGTGCTGCGCATCGGTCGCTGCCGCTCCGCGCCCGAACGCGAGCAGGCGGCCGCCATTGAGAAAGCGCTCCGACATCTCCCTGCATGCGAGTGCCAGCCGCTCTGACTCGCGGCCGAAGAATGAATCGGACAGGGCGTTGCGCGCGAGCAGACCGTCGGCCACGACCTTCGCGTGCTCCGCGCTCGCCGTCGTTATGGGCAGCTGGAGAGTACCGGTATGCGGACTTTCAGATGGCGTCAATTCGGTGAGCCCATCATCAACAGATTCTCGGGAGGGGATCGCCCACCAGCATGTCGACCACCCGGGTTCCGCCGTAGGCGGAGAGCGACAGCACCAGCTTTTTCGGCGCTTCGCGCACCTCACCGATGAGCACCGCCCCTTCGCCGCCGGGCACTGAGCGTACGGCATTGAGCGCCTCATCGGCACGCTCTCGTGCGATTACAGCGAGGAATTGCCCTTCGTTCGCGATGTGCATCGGCTCGAGCCCAAGCAGCTCGCACGCACCGCGCACCTGATCTCGTACGGGTATGGTTTCCTCGGAGATGGCGATGCAGATGCGAGCGTCGGTAGCGAGCTCGTTGAGTGCGCTGGCGACGCCGCCGCGAGTCGGATCGCGCATCCACCGCAAACCTTCGCCGATGCTCATCAGCGCATCCACCATTGGGAAGACGCTACGCGTGTCGGAGCAGAGATCAGCCTCCAGCTCTATCTCGCCACGCGCCAGGAGGATGGTGATACCGTGATCTCCGATCGGACCGGACAGAAGAATTCTGTCACCAGGCCTTACTGACGCCGGGGAGCAGCGCACGCGGGAGTCCATCAGACCTATCCCCGAGGTCGTGATGTACATTCGGTCGGCTGCCCCGTGCTCAACCACCTTGGTGTCTCCTCCAACAATCTGTACTCCAGCTTTCTCCGCGGCGGCGGCAATAGCTCGCAGCTCAATTGCCAGCACTTCACTGGGGAGGCCCGACTCGAGAATCAGATTTACAAGCAGCGCCGCCGGTCTGGCACCGGAAACGGCGAGATCGTTGACCGTTCCATTCACGGCCAGATCGCCGATGGATCCGCCGGGAAAGCGGAGCGGCTTGACGACGAAGGTATCGGCGGTAAAAGCCAGGCAAGCTCCGCCCGTCTCAACGAGCGCAGCGTCCCCGAGCGGCTCCAGCAGTGGACCACCGAACACTGGAGCGATGAGGCCGTCAATAAGACGACGTGTGGCTTTTCCGCCGGCTCCGTGCGCCATCTCGATCTGCGGATCGCGAAAGCGAATCTGCGGCTTGCTGTCCGGCATGCGATGTCCCGAAAAATGGAGCGGCGCTACGCCTGAACCGTAGCCGCGGCCGTTTTTCGGAGTGCGTAGTTGTAGTGGGCCGCGCACGCTCCTTCCGACGACACCATCAGCGCTCCCACCGGAAGCTCCGGTGTGCACTCTCTCCCGAAAAGTTTGCACTCATGTGGCTTGAGCACGCCCTTGAGAACCTCGCCGCACTGCGCCGCCTTTGGATCGGTCACTCGGATTCCAGGCACGGCGAACCGGCGTTCCGCGTCCCAGTCTGCGTAGCTGTCGCGCAGGCGAAGAGCCGACTGTGAGATGAATCCGAGGCCCCGCCACTCGAAATACGGCCTGAGCTCGAACACCTCGGCCATTGCCTTCAACGCGGCAAGATTTCCCTCCCATGGCACTACGCGGGCGTACTGATTCTCCACCCTCGCTTCGCCATCGGCGAGCTGCCTGAGGATCATGACGATGGACTGAAGAACATCAAGCGGCTCGAATCCCGACGTCACCAGCGGCTTGCCGTAATCCCGGCAAATGAATTCGTACGGGCGGCAGCCGATTACCGTCGAAACGTGCCCCGGACCAATGAAGCCTTCGATGCGCATGTCCGGTGAATCGAGAATTGCGCGGATGGCCGGTATGATCGTGACGTGATTGCAGAATACGGAGAAGTTTTTGACGCCAAGCGCTCGCGCCTGGCGAAGCGTCAGCGCGGTGGAGGGTGCGGTGGTCTCGAAGCCGATAGCGAAGAAGACTACTTCCCTGTCCGGATACTTTTGCGCGAGTTTCAGTGCATCAAGAGGCGAGTACACCATCCTTATGTCAGCGCCACGAGCCTTGTGCTCCAGCGGGCTACCGTTGCGGCCCGGCACTCGCATCATGTCGCCGAACGCCGTGAGAATGACCTTCGGGTCGGCGGCGAGAGACAGTCCGTCGTCGACTCGGCCCATGGGCAGAACGCACACCGGGCATCCGGGGCCGTGAATGAGATCGATGTTGTCGGGGAGGATGTCCTCGAGCGCGAACCGGTAGATCGCATGAGTGTGCCCGCCACAGACTTCCATCAGCCGGTAGTGCTTGTCCGGGCGAGCGAGCTTGCGGATTTCCGCCGCCGCCTGCCGGATCAGCCCGGCATCGCGAAACTCGTCCACGTACTTCAATGTCGCTTCCCCTAACCGAACTGGTAGCCTTCGACTTCGCGAGCGGCTTCACCTGCTTCGCCGAGCATTGTCAGAAGGTTTATCTGCTCCTCTGCGTGCTCGCGGCTGATCTTGCTCATGGCAAACCCAACGTGAATGAGCACCCAGTCAGACAGCGCGAGCCCTTCCTCGCGTAGCAGGTCGATATTCACCTTGCGACGCACCCCTGACACTTCGACTGACGCGAGGTGAGGCTGGCCTTCGATGAACTCAACGATCTGTCCGGGTATAGCAAGACACACCTGAACCTCCATGCCGAAAAATGGCCGCGGCAAATGTCATCGCCCGCGAGTCCGGTACGAATGAACCTTTCGCCGTTGTGCAGGAAGTGATATATACTCCGAATCGGGCCACGCAACCTGGTCGCGAGGCAAATCGTGCCCGGCGATGTCAGTGGCACGATTTGAACGGCGATGCAAGGCAAAGGAAGCTACGCACCCCAATCGGTGCAAGCCCGGATCCAGTAGACAGATTGCGACGTATTAGAGTTTTAGCTCGCACAAGGAGCCGTTGATGGCGACAGCGATCAAACCGGAAACTGTCAAGGCACGCCAGCCGACCATTCCGGCGACAGAGCCACGTCCGCACCCCCAACGGCGGCCGCTGGGACCACTCAAGACGGTACACGTTTTCTGGCTCGCGGGAATGAGCTGCGACGGCTGCACGGTGTCCGTCGCTGGTGCCACCAACCCGGGCATTGAAGGACTGCTGCTCGGCACCGTGCCGACGATGCCCAAGGTACTGCTTCACCACACCGTCCTCTCCGTCGAATATGGTGAGGAGTTCATCCAGCCAATGAAGGATGCGTGGGAGGGGAAGCTCGAGGATCCGTACGTTATTGTAATTGAGGGTTCCATCGCCGACGAAAGGATTGCCGCACGCACCGGCGGATACTTCTCGGCGATGGGTAGCCAGGTAACCGAGGGCGCCGATGAATCGAGCCCCGTTCCCACGGCGACGTGGATTTCACGACTCGCTCCCGGTGCCGCCGCGACGATTGCGATCGGTACATGCGCCACGTGGGGAGGAATTCCTTCGGCCGCGGGCAATCCCACCGGCTCAATGAGCCTGATGGACTTCCTCGGGAAGGAGTACCGAAGCGCCTTTGGGTTGCCCGTGATCAATATTCCTGGTTGCGCGCCACAGGGCGACAATTTTACCGAAACCGTTTTCGCGGTGCTGCTTTTTCTGCAAGGTCTCGGGCCGCTTCCATCGTTTGACGAGTTGGGACGCCCGTCCTGGCTGTTCACTGAAAGCGTTCACGCCGGCTGCACTCGCGCGGGCTACTATGAAGAGGGAATCTTCGCCAAGAACTACGGCGATCCCGAGTGTCTCATCGAGATCGGATGCTGGGGTCCGGTGGTCAACTGCAACATTGTTAAGCGCGGTGCGATCAACCACATGGGCGGGTGCATGGATGTGGGCGGGATCTGCATAGGGTGCACAATGCCCGGATTCCCCGACAAGTTCTCGCCCTTCTACAAGGAGCCGCCTGGCGGGATCATTTCGACGACGATGTCACGCGGGGTCGGCATGGTGATCCGGCGTGCGAGGCGGCTCAGCAACCGCCACGTCGGTACCGAGGTGCGGTGGGACAAGCTCAAGGCGGTACCGAGTGGATGGGGCAATGTGAGGACGGCGACTCTGTCGCTCAAATTTGTGGAGTTGTTCTACAAAAAGTGGCAGTTCTGGGGCGCGAAGGAGCCCGGGCGGCCGAAAGGAACGGAAAAGAAGTTCTGGGGCGGCGACAGGCCTGGTACGAAGAACGATTACCTCGATGACAGCTCCACCATAGAGGATACCCGTGACAGACACTGAGCTGTGGGGAGCGTGGCGACTCTGGATGGCGGTAGCGGTGGTCGTGATACTCATCGCCGCCGCGCTACTCGTCACCATCTGGCTAGTCGCGCGCAGCATTCTGGCTAACGCGCGGCGCGCGCTTGCAGCGGCGGAGAAAATCCGTGAGAGCACGATGCCTATCTGGGCGCTTCAGACCACCAACGAAGTGGCGGGTCAGTTGCTGGAAACCGTTCAGAGCATCGAGACGAAGGGAGGAGCACTGGTCGAGGCTCTCGAGAGCCATGCAGGAGCCAATGGAGGGACGTCCCGTGTCTGAGCTAACGGCTGAAACCGTGCAGACCATCTGGTTGATAACGCTCGGCGTTTTTGTCGCGGTCCTTGTGGTGGTGGCGATTCTTCTGACGCTCATACTACGTTCGGCTCGTGAAATCACCGCCGGAGTATCGGCAATCTGGAACGTCGGCCAGCGAATCGCCAACAACACTATTCACATAGCACTGCTCAAGAAAACCAACGTCGTCGCCGGCAGGATTCTCGGCTCAGCGGTCGGGGTAGTGCACGCCACGGCGGGGGTACAGTCGCATGCAGAGGAATGCTCGATGTGTCCCACATGCGTGATCGGACCGGAGTGGCTCCGATGAATACCATGACGTTGCTTGCGCTGATATCGGTTGTCGCGGCTGCCGCGCTGTTTATCGCTCTGGCGATGTTTCTCCATGCGATAACGCACGAGCTCGAGAAAATCGGCGGCACGAAGAGAGCCAAATATGGAAATCCCGCCAGTTTTCTGTCCAAGATTCGCATGGGCGTCCGAGCGATCGAAGTGCAGACAGGAGGTCTGGCGCCGGAAGTTGTCAAGCTGAATGGCGGACTCACCGCAATTCGCGACGGACTGGGAGCGATCGACAACAATCTCGGTGGCGTCATCACCGCCGTGTCGGCCCAAGGTGCGAAATGACGAACTCCGGAGGAATGTTTCCGGATGCCGTGTTCATCATTTGGTGGACGGGCCTTATTCTCACGCTTGTTGTCTTTGTGCCGCTTGCGATCTACAGCCTCAACCGCACCTGGCTCGCTGCCAGGTCGATTCAGCGCTATGCGGCGGAGGCATTGCAGGCAGCAGCAGGTATTGCCGGAAATACCGCCAACATCGTCGCGCTTGACACCACTATCAACGTGGCCACGCAGATTCTCGGAAACGCGGGCAATGTGGCGGCAAAATTGGACACCGTGGCCAATGTGCTTGAGCAGCGAGCGGAGAAGTAGGAATGCAGGCCGATTCGCAATCCGCAAGCGTCCTTTGAGGATTCAATAATGCTCCTGATTCTGACACTTATCACCGTCGCGCTCGTTGTCGTTGCGCTCGCCGGCTACCTGATAGCAATAGCGTGGGCTCTGCTCGCGGCGCGGAAGAGCGTCGCCGCGATTGCCGACGGACTCGAGGCGGTTGCTGGTCACACCGCGCCGCTCCCGGAAAAGCTGACGACGATAAACGGTGCTCTTGTCACGCTGCTCGGTGGGTTGCGTGCGGCCGACGGGCATCTCGGGCGCGCGGCCACCGTGTTCAAGCTCACCTAACCAATAGAGTCGCCATGTGCTTCAAGAATCTTCCCGTAGAGTTCGGCCCCGACGGCAAGCCATTTCTGCGGGAGGGCGTGCGCGATCCCTACGGCGTCGCCGCGGCTACAGCGCCGGAAGGTCCGCGGCAGCTCACGCCGGACAAGATCGAGGATCTGCTCAAGCGGAATGGTCACATCAAGACCATGGACTTCGATCCGATCACGCGGGTGGCTGGTGCACTCGCATTTCACACCGTCGCGGATTTCGAGAACCGGAAGATTCTCGAGGCGCGCTCAGTTGCGACGCTCTTCCGCGGCTATGAAGTCATCATGGTGGGCCGAGATCCGCGTGACGCGATTTACATAACGAGCCGGGCGTGTGGTGTATGCGGAGGCGTGCACTCGACATGTTCGGCGCTCGCCATCGAGATGGCGATCGGATGCTGCCCGCCGCCGCTCGGCGTCATCATCCGCAACCTCGCGATGGGCCTCGAATTTCTGTACGATCACCCGCTCCACCTGCATCTCCTGGCAGGCCCGGACTACTCGCAGGTAATTGTCGAGCCCACGAATCCGTCGTTGTACGCCCGCGCGAAGACAACCGAAGCCCGTTACACGGCTATCCACGGATATCGGACGATTGCGGATCTGATGGTGGATCTCAATCCGCTCACCGGAAAGCTGTATGTCGAGGCGTTGCACATGACTCGTGTAACACGCGAGGCCTACGTGCTCATCTGCGGAAAGTACCCGCATCCGCAAACTATCGTCCCGGGAGGAATGAGCTCCACGCTCAACCTCACGGTGATGAACGAGATTTTTGTCCGCTTGGCGCAGTTCTTCGACTACTCCAAGAAAATCGCGCTCATCTGGGAGGAAATCACTGCATTCTTTTACGAGGCGAACCCGGAGTACAAGAAAGTCGGCGCCCGGCGCGCACATCTCATCGACACGGGCATCTTCGATCACCCCGATGCGTACGATACCACCTACGAAAACTGCAATGACTGGGGCAATCGGCGGTGGGCAACTCCGGGCGTTATCATGGACGGGAAGCTCATCACCACCGATCTCAAGACGATCAACATCGGGCTCGAGGAATTCGTCGAGCATTCATACTACGAGGACTGGACCGGCGAAGGTCAGCAGCAGCATTTCCCAACCGACCCAAGCGGAAACCCGCTGTCGCCCCACCATCCGTGGAACAAGGTCACTCGTCCGCGCCCGCAGGGACAGAACTGGAAGGAGAAGTACACCTGGGACACCGCACCGCGGTGGGACCGGCAGGCGATGGAGGGGGGAGCGTACGCGCGGCTCTGGAATTCCGCCGTCGCACAGAAGATGCCGGAGAGTGATTTCATAGAATCCACCGGACATTCGCTCAAGATGCGGCTACCCGCTGGCGCTCTCCCGGAAACCGAGCTCGAGTGGCACGTGCCCGAGGTATGGAATGCCTTCGAGCGTAACCGCGCACGCGCCTATTGCATGGCGTTCACGACGCTGATTGCATTCGAACAGTGGCGCTCCGCGATGGACCATCTCAAGGACGGTGACACGAAGACGGCTACGAAGTTCGAGATTCCCAAGAAGGGCACTCAGCAGGGCGTTGGATTCTGGGGAGCCGGGCGAGGCTATCTGACTCATCATCTGACGCTCGACCGGGGCGCCGTCGCCAACTATCAGATCGTCACGCCATCCTCGTGGAACGCTTCTCCCACGGATCGGTGGGGACAGCCCGGTCCATATGAGGAAGCTGTGCTGAATACTCCCCTCCTCGAGGAGACGAACGACCCGAAGAAGTTCCGCGGGCTGGATGTGCTGCGCGCGATTCGCAGCTTCGACCCGTGCATGCCGTGCACGACCCATATTCAGCACGAGGGTGGCCTGATCACGCGTGAGGTGAACACCTGCGCCTGCGGCCTCGACGACTGACTTTGTAAGTCGTGCGGGTAATCGTCGGCGGCGTTGCCTATCCCGATCTGTGTGACTACTCGATCGGAATAGAGGTTCAGGAGCGATTGTCGCTGCGCAGTGCGCCGCCAAACGTCGTCGTCGAGGATCTGAGCTACAACCCCATCGCCATCATTCAACGACTCGACGACGAATCTCCAGACGACCGGTTCGGCCGCATGGTGGTGGTTTCCGCCGTGAAGCGGGGCAACCGGCCGGCAGGGACGGTTAGCTGTTACCGCTGGGACGGCGGGATGCCGAACGACGAGGAAGTTCAGCGTGCTGTCACAGATGCTGTCACAGGAATCATCGCCCTCGAAAACACGCTCGTCATCGCCCGATATTTCGGAGCCCTGCCAGGCGAAGTCGTTGTGGTGGAAGTGGAGCCGGAAACCCACGAGTTCGGAGCGGCCTTCAGTAAAGGAGTGGCGGACGCGTTCGACCAGATCTGCGATGTCGTCTGGACGCTCGCGACCGATGACCAGGCGGTTGCCAGATTACCCATGGAGTCTCTTTCATGGACGGCCGTTCCGACGTTCAGATTCGGATGACGGAAACCGGCAACGAGCCAGAGATAGTCCAGCCACACGACGACCTCCTCGATGCAATCGCGGACATCATTGCGTCACTCGAGTCCCATTCGGACCCCGTGGTTCGTGAGCAGGTGACTACGCTGCTGAGTGGCATTGACGCAGTGCATCGGACCGCGTTGACAAACCTGTTCAGCGGTATCGTGGGAATGGGCGGCGAGCAGTTCATGGACCGGCTGGTCGCCGATCCAGCAATACGGCTGCTTTTCATGTCATACGATCTTCTCGCGGTTGACCGGCGAATCAATGCTGAAGAAGCACTGGATGCCGTGCGCGGCCATCTGCATTCTCACGGAGTCGATGTCGAGCTCCTCGACGTGGGAGGCAGCGAGGTATTCGTGAAGCTGCATGGCGTTGAAAGGAGCGCGCTTCCCATCGATGCCGTACGGCGTGACATCGAGACCGCGCTCAGGGAAGGACTGATCGGATTTCAGATTCTGGTGATCGGCGAGCGGCAGCGCGCGCCGAAGGCCTCGGAGCTCATCAAACTGGGAGGACTGCGACGCGCTAACAGGCCGGTGTATCACTCCGCCTTTCCCGCGCTCGATCTCGAACCGGGCGGCACCAGGGCAATCGAAGCCGGCGAGGAACCGATTCTGATAGCCAACGTCGGTGGAGAGTACTACGCGGTCGCGGGCAATTGCGGCGACAGTCCACTGCCATTGGCATATAGTACGCTCGCTGATGCGATTCTCGTTTGCAGTTGGCACGGCTGCCGGTACGATGTGCGTTCCGGAGCGAGGGCGGACGCGTCTGGAGGGGATAGAATTCGTGTGTACCCGGTTAGAATCGAAGCGGGTAATGTCGAAGTCGCCGTCGGTGTCGAGCCAATACCACGGGGCGAAGAACTGGTAGCGACTCCCGAGCGCGGCGGAATGCAACGATAGCGGGACGGAGTGGCAAGCGGCTTGTAATGCGCGCTGGCCTGATCCCATCACCAATCACAGATCACTCGGTGATCCATAGCAAGAAGAGCCTTCGAGCGGCGCGGCATTTTCAACTAAAGCGCACGCGTAAGGCTCCGAAATAAGCAGAAAGGATAAAAAGGATGGAAAGGATAAAAAGGATGGACAGGATGAAAAAAAAGTCCCTGCTTCACTTTTCGCGCTCATCCTTTTCATCCTTTTCCATCCTGTTAAAGTTTTTTACTTCACAGCGAATGCGCTCTTCGACGCCGCGTTGACGAGGCACTCCGCTCCTCTCTCTGCGTTTCCGTATGTAGCAAGTTGGCACTTGGCGCGGATGACGAACTGACATGTCCCGTACTCTGATCGCCGGATTTGGCAACACCCTCCGTGGCGACGACGGTTTCGGCGTCGAGGTAGTGCGCCGCCTTGGTGATAAGGGTGTAGCCACTCACGGTGTGGATCTCATGGAGGTCGGCACCGCGGGCATTCGGCTCGCACAGGAGCTTCTCACTCCATGCGATCTGTTGATCATCGCAGATGCGATGAACCGCGGGGGTGAACCCGGTACTGTTTACGTGCTGGAGGTCGACTTTGTGGAGCAGGTCGAGCGCGTGGACATGCATGTCGCTATCCCTTCGCACGCTCTTTCGGTGGCTCAGGCGCTCAACGTCTTGCCGCCACGGGTAATTCTCGTTGGTTGCGAGCCGATGCAGGTGGATGAGATGACCTGTGATCTCACTGGCGAGCTGACACCACCGGTGCGCGCCGCGGTTGACGTCGCCGTGCAGCACATCCATCGTCTGTTGGCCGGTGGGCCCTCGGCAGCGACGGTACCGTGAGTCGTTATGCATCATGGGCGGCAGGCGGGCGGCGGGAGGCGAAGGTTTACCGCTCCGAAATACATGAAAATGCGGGTGCATCCAGACGGCCTACCTTCGCGAAATACCAATGAACTTGAGAGAGTGCATCAAATGAGCGATGACGCAGGACTAGAAATCGCCCGGCGCGATGAGATGCTCGAGCTGCTCTTCTGGCTCGAAGGTGAAGGGTTGCAGGCAAGCGCAAACCTTACCGGCATGACGCGCTTCCTCGCGCATCCCGAGACTGTCGTGCGCGCGACGCTATCCGATCTCTTGCAACGCAATGACGTAGTCGAGCTTGGCGGGAACAACCCGGAGTATCGCTTGACCGAGGTTGGGCGCCGCGAAGCGGCGCGGCGGTTCAAGGACGAGTTCTCGGAGCTGCTCAGCCAGGGACACGGCGAATGCAGCGATCCCAACTGCGACTGTCACGACAATCCAGCGGGCGCGATAGAATGTCACGCCGCCCGCGCTGCCGGAGGGCATAAGCATTAATGCGAGTAGCCATTGCGGGAAAAGGTGGAACTGGCAAGACGACTATATCGGGTACTCTTGCCCGCGTCCTTGCCCGGCAGGGACGGAAAGTCCTGGCAATCGACGCCGATACGACGCCCAATCTGGCTGTGACGCTGGGTGTTCCACCCGAAAGAGCGCAGGAGATGCTGGACCTTCCGCGCAATATGATGGAGCGGCAGGCGCAGGAAGACGGCACGATGAAATCCGTTTTCATCGCCAATTCTGATGAGATCATCTCCAATTATTCAGCGACGGGTCCGGACGGTATTCGTCTGCTGGTAATGGGCAAGGTGAATCATGGCGGCGCTGGTTGACTGTGCAGCGCCCACGCCGCGGTCCGCGGCTTGATTGGTGAGCTGGTAAGGAAAGACGACGATGACCGGGATGTCATTGTTGATATGGAAGCCGGTCTCGAGCACCTCTCGCGAGGCACCGGCAGGAATCTCTCGAAGTTTGTCGCCACCATTGAACCGTATTACCGGTCGATGGAGGTCGCGAAGCGCGTCGCTGCGCTTGCCGCCGAGCTTGGTATTGGCGAAGTGGTAGCAGTGGCCAACAAAGTGCGCGACGATGCCGACCGAACAGCGATTGCGGAGTTCTGTTCGGCGCATTCGTTGACGTTGGTCGGAGAAATTCCGTACGATCCGACGCTGCTCGAAGCCGAACGCGCAGGCAAGACGCCGATCGACTTCGATCCGAATGCACCCGCGGTCAGGGCAATTGAAAAGCTTGCCGCCGCGCTGAGTCTGTCCTGATGACGAAGAGCCGCTTTCGGCTAGTCGCCGTACTGTCGCTCGCGCTGTCATCTTCCGCGGTACTGAATGCTCAGACAATGCGGCTTGTGGGACAAAGCAACCTCGGCGGTGAAGGACTCAA
>JACDCM010000417.1 GCA_013817545.1 Gemmatimonadaceae bacterium
CCCGGTTCGGCTGGAGGCGATAGATCAAAACGATGGTGAATCGCGGGCGCTGCGGGCTGGAGTTACCTCGACCGGCATCAAGGTTCTGGTAGATGGCGCCGCGCCACTGATTCTGCCGGCCACGATAGCCCGCCTCCTGCGCGCTGCCGAGGGAGGAGTGTCTATTCTCGCACGTACGACGGGCGAGGCCGCATCGATCGCTGTTGCCGGTGAGGGTCCTGCACTTGCGTCGTTCGAAGATCCACGTTCCGCTGTGGGGGCTATCCGCACGGCCGCGACATCGGATGAGGAACTAATACGTGTCGTCGACCGCCATTCGTTGTCCGATGCTTGCGTCGCGCTGAGAGACCGGCTGGTTCGGCAACACGAAGCGGCGGGTGTGTCCTTTCTCATTCCGGCAACCACCTGGATCGATGCGGGAGTACACATAGGCGAGGACACGCTCGTTTATCCTGGCGTGGTCATCGAAGGCAGAACCGAGATCGGTAATGAATGTGTGATCGGACCGCACTCGCGCATAGTCGAATCAGCGATAGGAAGGGGAGTTGAGCTCAAGGGATGGAATTACGTCGTGAGGACGAGTATCAGAAATCACGCTGTTCTGGAGCCGCATGTCCGCCGCGGAATCGATTGAGCTCCCTGCGTGGGCCGAGGTTTCCGGTCCGCGGCGAGACCACATCGCACGGGTCACGACCCTGCTGCTTACCTGGGCTCGCGCGCTTGGGTTGGATTCCGCCACTACTGCGATGTGGCGCGATGCCGGTTTGTGGCACGACGCTTTGCGCAATGCGGAGGAGCAACAGCTTCGAGCGCTAACGTCGGATACAAATCGGCCTGCGGAGCTGCTGCATGGTCCGGCAGTCGCGAGCAAGCTGGAAAAGGAGGGCGATCGGCGTTCGGAGCTACTTGATGCCATAAGGTGGCACACGGTTGGCCACTCAACGTGGGGCCAAACCGGCCGCGCGCTGTACATGGCGGACTTTCTCGAGCCCGGACGGAAGTTTGCGCGCGCCGACCGGGTTTTTCTGTCAGAGCACGTTGTGCACGACTTTGACGGCGTCTTTCGCCAGGTTGTGCGCCAGCGTATCGAGTGGGCTGTCCGCGAAGGCCACTTTATTTACCCCGAGACCGTGGAGTTGTGGAACAGCGTTCGATAAGGCGCCGGCGAATGATCGCGGCGACTGGAATCGGTATCGTCATCGTCGCAGGCTCCTGGTGGGGGATCGAACGCCGAAAGGCCAGGGAGCGAGAGATCAGTGTGACGACCGCCGTGCATGCCAGCTCTCATGCCCCCGCTGGTGTTCGCATCAAGGTCGAAGTTCTGAATGCCAGCACGGTTCGCGGCCTTGCACGCCGCGCAACCATGCACCTCCGAGACCGCGGCTTTGATGTCGTAGCGGTAGGCACATCACGCGATCGCCGCGATTCGACGCTCGTGCTGGACAGGTCCGGACACCCCGATTGGGCAACTCTGGTGGGAAATGCCATGGGAGGCGCGGAAGTGGAGCTGCGCCCGGATAGTTCACGCTACCTGGACATCACCGTGCTGATCGGCGCGTCCTGGCGACCGCCTGCCGAGCCGTTCTACCCTTAGCTGACCGCAGGCAGCAGCGATGTCCTTGCCACGACTTTTGCGAACGGCTACCTCAACTCCGCGCTCACGCAACGCGCGCGCGAACCGCCGAATACCATCCCCGGATGTCGGGGTAAAATTTCCAGCGCCGCCCGGGTGCAGTGGAATGAGATTCACAAAAGCGTGACACTCCCTTGCCAGCGCGGCAAGTTGCCGCGCCTGCTCGCCACTGTCGTTCACCCCTCCCAGCATGACATACTCGAAGGTGACGCGCCGATCGAACTCCTTTGCCGCGGCAATCACGTCGCTAAGGGGATATTTAATGTTTATCGGCATTAGCTGCCGGCGAAGTTCATCGCTCGGAGCATGCACCGAAATTGCGAGACGAAACTGCTCCGGCCTCTCCGACATCGCCACGATGCCGGGAAGTACTCCGACCGTTGATACTGTGATGTGCCGCGCACCAATTCCCAGTCCCTTTGGGTCATTGAGAATGGTGAGAGCCACAGATACGGCCGGCCAGTTCATGAAAGGCTCGCCCATACCCATAAAAACGATGTTGCTCACCGGTATCGGCGGGTCGAGCAGCAGCATCTCGCGTACTTGAGCAGCAATCTCCCAGGCCGCGAGGTTTCGCTGAAATCCCATGGCACCAGTAGCGCAAAAGGAACATTGCAGCGCGCAACCGGCCTGGGATGAGATGCAAAGTGTGAGTCGCCCGTTGTCCGGGATGGCGACTGATTCGATGGCTTGGCCGTCAGAGAGGGTGAAGAGAAATTTCTCGGTTCCATCTACGGAACGCTCGCATGCGCCGATGTCGAGCCGGGGGATCGTGAAAACTTCGCTCAGCCGGGCCCGCAATGGCATTGGCAAGTCCGTTATGTCGTCGAAGCCGGGGGAAGGCGACTGCCAGAGCCGCCTCAGAATCTGATCGGCGCGGTACGAAGGAAGATTTTCCCGCTCGACAAACTCGAGTAATGCCGCCAGTGCATCGGCCGGGAGCATATCGAGAAGATTCCGCCTCTCCACTATCGAATTATCGTGTTCAAGGTGAACTGATAATTCGGAGACAATCCAGCCCCATTTTCCTCGCGCGCGAACCCAACCACGTATCTTCCATATCTCAACAGAAAGCCCAGCCGTCCACGCCACTCCTGAACGCCAAAGGCATCAGCGCGTGCAATGCCAGCTCGCCCTTCCCAGATACCGTACCTGGCGCTTCCGAAGACGAATCGCTCTCGCCTTGCGCGGTCGATTATCGATACCGCGAGCCCCCCGCGCACCTGATGTTTCTCGTCACTTCCGAATGCTCTGGCATCCACCGCCACATTGACGGTCGGCGGCTCATCCTTGTCTCCTCCGGGTCTGAACAGGAAAGTTGCGAGGCCGGCGCTGGCGTCCCGAACGGAGATGTGCTCCGCCAGGACGCCAGCGTCGAGGCCAAAGGCGCCCGAACGCTCGTCGTCCAGCTCCCCTCGTCGGTAGCGTGCGGCCAAGCCTGCCGAGAATTTGCCGGCGTTGCGACGGGCAATGGTCGCTGAATACAGGGTGGTGCCATATGAAATTTTTCGCCCGAAAGTCTGGGGATCAGTGTCTGTTCGGAAGAGGTCATCCACAGTAACCCGCGCTACTGTTATACCAGCGGCGAGCTCGCCCCGAAGCGCCACTGACATGGCGATGAGTTGGGCGGAAACTCCCTGATCCGAGGGAGTCTGGATGGCAGCCACTCCCAGTCTGGCGCGCGCCGAATCAGTGAAGCTGACATTGGCCGGATTTCCAAGATCGGAGCCCAGATCGCCTCGCAGGGCGGCCGGCCGGTCCAGATATCCGATAGGGAAGCGCATGAGATCAGCTCCGGGAACCGTCTGCGCTGAAGCAAGACAGGCGGGGCACGCGAGCAGGATAAGTGTCATGCGCTTCATTTGCTGGAGGTTAGGCGACGCTCCCGAGCGCGTCAAGCGAATCGCTTCCCGCGAAGCTGAACGCCAATTACATTTCAATTCACGACTTATGCGACTTTGGAGTTCGTGTGCTTCTCTCTGAGCTGCTGTCCCCGGT
>JACDCM010000418.1 GCA_013817545.1 Gemmatimonadaceae bacterium
TTCGTACCGTAAAGGCACGCACTGGTGAGCCGGCAAGCATGCTGGCATAGCTAATGGCGTACGCTATGGGATCGGCGCCCAAGGTGAGTCCGCCGACCGCGTCCACTAACCAGCCAGTCGCGCCGACTACTTCCAAACCGAGGGTGCCGATCAGCACGAGGCCCTCTGGACTCATTGTCGTGAGCCTCGCATCGATGTAGAGTGTTGACGTGCGTCCAGAGGCGAGAACGAATTGGCCACGGCGCGCCGAGCGTTGCGTGAGCAGTTCTACGAGACGGTTATGCGCGGTCATGATCGGAAGGCTACGGTTTGCGCGCCCAAGCGTCAAATCGCGTACTTCCACCGCGATGGAGTCTATTGAAAGAATTATTCACTCGAATCCGTCCGCGCATTTCCTTCCTGGTGCTCGGCGTGACTTCGCTCTTCGCCCTCGCCGGACTCTTTGCTGGCGATCGCATGCTCGCGGCCGGGGCGCGTAATGAAGCCGTCACGGGCGCGATAGAATCCGCTGCGTTGATCGAGGGGTTCCTGCGGGTTCACGCCCAGGCGCTGAGGGCGATCCGTGGGCTGCATATGGACACGACGCGCACCCTCCGTGGAGAGGATTTCCACACCCTCATTGATGCGATGGCCGAGCATGCCTCGTCCTTTCGCCGCGTTTGGGTAACCGACTCGGCGGGAGTGGTTCGATACGAGCGCTCTTTCGGCGAGCAAAACGCTCAGCTTCTCACGGGGCTGGATATCGACACGCTGTCCGTTCTTGATATGCGCTACGTAATGCGCAAGAGCAGGTCAACCGCACGTACGCAGATCTCGCGCCCAGACATGACCCCGTCGCACGAGCACGGCTTCGCGATAGTGGAACCAATTGTTGTTGGAGAACGGTTCAGAGGTTCCGCCGGAGGAACAATTACCAGCGATGCGATCCTGGGGACCCTGCATGCGCGCGGTGCGCGCGCGAATCTCTACCACGTCGTAATGTCTGGCGCTGACACCATTGCCATCGATACAGGATTACGAACGGACGGCCGCGTACGGTTCTCGGGCGCAGAGGAAGTTCGCACACCTGGAGCCGAGAGCTGGCATGTAAGGGTAGCGTACGATCCTGCGAACGATCGAATTCGCGCGGCGCTGTGGATTATTGGGCTTCCAATGCTCGGCGCGCTCTTCATTGCACTCGTGCATGAGCGCAGGCAAGGCATCCGGCTCGGCCAGCGCTCCGCGGAGTTGGAGCGCTTATCGGTAGAACTGCTACGGGCCAACCGTGCCAAGAGTGAATTCCTGTCAAGCGTATCACACGAGCTCCGAACTCCGCTTAACGCCATTGTCGGCTTTGTGGATCTCCTACGCGACGGCGTATACGGCGATCTCACGGCGAAGCAAAGCAACCCCGTCGACCGGATCGCTTCATCGGCAGCGCACCTCTGGCAACTTGTCGATCAAGTTCTGGATATCGCGAGGATGGCGGCGGGACGCCTCGATTTAAACCGTGAACTAATCGACATTCGGACCCTTCTCTTGACGGTGGCGACAGAAATAGAACCGCTGATCAGCAAGCAATCACTGTCCTTGTCAGTCGCGGCCGGTGCGTCGCTTCCGCGTGTAAGTAGCGATCCCACACACCTGCGGCAGATTTTGATAAACCTGCTCGGCAACGCCATCAAATGCACACCAAGCGGCAGCATTACCTTGCATGCGCGTGTGGTAAAGGCATCCCATGCGCCGCGCGAGCTTGAGGAGCTTGCAGACGGCCAGAGTCAAGCTCCGGTTCCGACGTTACGCAGATGGCTGGCAGTTCAGGTAATTGATACGGGCGTCGGGATCGCGGAAAAGGATATCGTGCGAATCTTCGACGAGTTCGAACAGGTGGACGCGGGGCCACGCACCGACTCCATGCGTCGGGGCACCGGACTGGGCCTGGCGATTTCCCGGCGCCTGGCGCGCGCTCTCGGCGGCGAGATTACGGTGGAAAGCGAGCTGGGAAAGGGATCAACGTTTTCGATCTGGCTTCCGCTCGAAGTGGTCGATTCAATCTCCCTTGCGGGTGCCCAGGAGAAGGGGGAAGCAGCCGCAATTACGCAGTGATTGGCAGTCCAAGAATGTCTGAATTTGCGTTACTGCGTTATTGCGGATTGCGGATTGCGGATGCTGGATTGCTCCGCGAAGGTGATTCGTCTCCTGGTCCCGCACCCTGCAACAGCCAGTTACGAATCGCGATTCGCGTTAGTCTCCGCTCCCGCCGAAGAGCGATCGCACCTTACCGAGAAATCCTCCCCCACCCTGCTTCGGGATCTCAGGTGCTGAAATGGCATCACGTAAAGCGGTGGCGAATGCCAGCACGTCGGGATAGCGCTTCACCGGATCGCGCTCGAGGCCCTGCATGATGACCTGCTCCACCGCTTCGGGGAATTTCAGATCCTTGCGCGCCAGGTTGAGAGAGATCGGCGGCTGAGAGAGCAGCTGTGTGAAGATTTCACGCTGCGTCTTCCCCAGGTATGGGAAACATCCAGTCAACAGATAATACGCGATCGTAGCAAGACTGTACTGATCGGCGGAAGGAGTAACGAGCGCGCCGGACAGTGCCTCAGGAGCCACGTACATTAGTGTGCCAACGAAGAATCCCGCGCGCGTTAGCCGCTCCTCCGAACTCATGTGGCTGTCAGCCGCGATTCCGAAATCGAGGAGTTTGACCTCGCGACGCTCGGAGTCGTACATGACATTATCGGGCTTAAGATCGCGATGGATGATGCCCGCGGCATGAGCAGCCTTAACGGCACTCGAGATCTGATAGATGATTGCCGAGACTTCGTCGGTGGGGAGAGGCGCATGAAGCTTGGCATAGCGCTCCAATAACTCCCCCCGCGCCCACTCGATGGCGAGAAAATGCAAACCCGGCCGCGCCTCGCCAATCTCTATTGTGCGCACGACATTGGGGTGTTCGACACGAGTGCCGTACGACGCTTCGCGTAAAAAGCGCGCGACCGCGGTACGGTCGTTGCGCAGTTTTTCACGAAGCACCTTTACAGCAACCGCGCCATGCGTGGGGTGGTCGGCGCGGTAGACGGACGCCGTCCCCCCCTCGCCGACCATATTGCCGATGGAGTAACCGGCGAGCGTTGTTCCGGAGAAGTCTTCTCGAGCCACGCCGCGAAACTAACGCCGCTACTGTACGGTAGCAAGAATGCAACTCGTTTATTATGCCAGGGTAGGATAGGCCGTGGCTTCCCGATCCGTTCAGTGGAGTTCCCATGTCTCTCGCCAGTATCCGCGGTATTTCGACGATGCGCGGTTCGCTTGTTTGTTTGATCCTCGCTTGCGTGGCCACAGCGTGTGCCCCGCGCACGAGGCCCGATGGTGACACCCCTCCTGATGACACCCGCGGAAGGCGCCGCATAGGCTCGCTCGATCCAACGGCGCTGTATTCGCAAGCGGGCTTCATCGCCGAGTCCGATCCCATTCCCTTTATCGGGAGTATCCGCTTTCTCGGAAGTGAGTCAGCAGACACGACATTGGTTCTGGTTACGCTTTCACTCGCGAACAGAGCGCTTACCTTTTCCGGCGAGGGTGATGCCCAGAGAGCCGGGTATCAGGTTGCGATCGACGTGCGGCGCGAAGGGACTACCATAAAGC
>JACDCM010000419.1 GCA_013817545.1 Gemmatimonadaceae bacterium
GCAACCATCGAGGACGCACAACGCGACCTCCAGCGCCTGGTTCCGCTCGTCCCGGAGCGCTACCCGGTGTCCTTTGTTACCCAGGAGATGTTCGCGGAGCTCGGACTCACGCCACGGGTGCATCCGCTACGGAACGACGTGGTGGGGGACATTGGGCGCGTGCTCTGGGTGATTCTTGGCACAGCGGCGTGCGTGCTCCTCATCGCCTGCGCCAACGTGGCGAACCTTTTCCTCGTGCGCGCGGAAGGACGGCAGAAGGAGATGGCGGTACGCACCGCGCTAGGCGCGGGAGGCCGGGATTTGCTGCGATTCGCGCTGGCCGAGAGCCTTTTCCTCGCGGCGTTGGGCGGCGCCGTCGGGCTGGTGCTCGCGCTGGCCGGGATCCGCGCTCTCGTACGCCTGGCTCCTACCTCGCTCCCCCGCCTCAACGAGATCTCGCTGGACGCGCGCGTGCTCGGCGTTGCCGCGTTAATGACGCTGCTTGCCGGACTTCTCTTCAGCGTGATTCCTCTCATGCGCTATCGCGCAATGAGCCTCGCAGCAATGCTCAGGGAGGGCGGGAGAGGCTCGAGCGCAGGGCGCGCCCGGCATCGCGCGCGGAACGCTCTTGTTGTAGCGCAGGTGGCGCTGGCGCTAGTCCTCCTTGCCGGTTCCGGGCTCATGGCACGGAGCTTCTGGCGCTTGCGGTCGGTGGACGCCGGATTCGACGCGGCGAGCGTACTAACACTGCGTCTCGCGATCCCGAGCGCCAACTACCCGCGTGACGAGGATCGGGCACGTTTTTACTCGCGTCTCGTCGACAGACTGCGGGAGCTTCCCGGCGTAGTCGCGGCAGGCGCCGTCGAGAAGCTGCCACTTCGGCCGGAGGGGGAAAACCAAAGTGCAACGTGGGTTGAGGGTGTCGGCGGTGGCAGCAACGCAGTCCCACCCATGCACCCTCTCACGGCGGCTACCGATGGGTACTTCAAGGCTATGGGCATCGCGCTTCTCGAGGGCCGCGACTTCGATCCAGCAGAGCGCGAACGCCGCTCCGCCGCCGTGCTCGTGAGCGAGGCGTTTGCGCGCCACTACTGGAAGGACGAGAGCGCAATCGGGAAACGCATCCGCCCGGATCCGACGGCGCCGTGGTACTCGATCGTGGGGGTGGTGCGCAGCGTCCGAGGCGAGGCGCTCGAGAAGCCGCCAGAGGAGATGATCTACTACCCACTGGTGGGTGTTGACACGACCATCGGCGTTGCATCCAGCGTGAGCCTGGTGGTGCGAACGACGGGAGACCCACGCGGAGCCATGACCGCCGTGCGGCGCGAGATCGGCGCGCTGGACGCCGGGCTGCCCATCTTCAACCTCCAACCGATGGCTGAGGTGATGCGCGGCTCAATCGCGCGGACGTCCTTCACGCTGCTTCTCCTCGGCATCGCGTCGGCGGTGGCGCTCCTTCTCGGCGCGGTGGGTATCTACGGCGTAGTATCCTACACCGTGAGCCTCCGCACGCGAGAGATCGGAGTCCGCATCGCGCTCGGTGCACGTTCCAGCGATGTTGGTTGGCTTGTGACGCGACAGGGGATCGTGCTAGCTCTCATGGGAGTGGCGATCGGACTCGGCGGTGCGCTCGGGCTCACACGGCTGCTGCGTACGCTCCTCTTCGAGGTGAGCCCGATCGACCCGCTGGTTCTTGGCGCGGCGTCGGCGGTGCTCATCGCAGTTGCCGCCGCCGCGAGCGCATTGCCGGCGATTCGAGCGGCAAGGGTCGACCCGGTTGAGGCGCTGAGGTCGGAAGGGTGACGCAGGTTGAGCGCGAATCGGATTAGGCGAACGGTAGTCCGTGCCCGATTTACCGTCTCGCCGGCTCTGTCGCCAGCCGCGTCGCCTCACTCGCCTGGCCGCCGCTCGTCAGAGTGAATCCCGTTGCCCGGCTCCCCTCCACCTTGAACACCAACCGAGCTGCCGGGTCGTCCGCCGGGATAAACGTCCGGCTTCCCTGGTACAGAAGCGTCCGCGGTCCGACCGGGCCTTCGAGCTTGAGCTTTCCCCCCTCGGCATACACGCGGCGCGTAGTGCGTGGGCCGGTATACAAGTACGTGCCGGCATACATCTCCGCATCTCCATCCGCGAGGGGCGCATCGCTGACTCTTGTCAGTTCCACGTACGATGTTAGCGCGTAGTAAACGGGCTCCACCGTCGTCTGCGCGCTCGCTTGCCCGCGCAACGTGCTGTCGCGGAGCCGCACGTCAACCAGCACACTATGTTGATGGCGCCGCTGCTCGTCGCTTGGAATCGTTCCGGGGAAGCGGCCTACAAGGTTGCCCTTCTCGTACGACACACCAGTGAGGAGCGTGCGAAGCTGGTTCCCGAGCGTCACGTGCACGTCACCGTCCGGCTGGACGAGGAGCGCCATCGTCACTGTACTATCGTAAGTACGTAACGTCCCCGTCCATGCTCCGGCGAGCTCTGCCGGCGGAAAGTTCATCGTCGCCCCAGCGGCTGGAGGGCGGCTTCGGCGATCTCGGCGCGTTGCCTCGTACCGTGGAAGGACAGCGGCGGCGATCTCCTCCGCAATACGGAAAGGCGCGGCGTCGCTCTTGTTCGCCAGCACAACGATGGCGACGTTCTCCGAGGGGTAGAGCTTGAGCGACGTCGCAACGCCCGGCATCCCGCCGGTGTGATGCACGGCGCGGTAGCCGTTGTCGTCCTTCGTAATTCCCCAGCCCAGACCATAGCCGCCGTCCGTCGTGTCCGGGGTTTGGATCAGCTGCATGAGCTGGATCGTTGAATCAGCGATGATGCGGCGCTGCTCCGGAAGGCGGTTCCTGAGGTGGAACATCCCAAAGCGGATGAGATCGTGCGCGCTCGCGTAAACGGCCGAGCCGCCTGGGTGGTCAAAAGTGTAAAAGGGGATGGGCCGCTGTTTGGAGTCGTACCTTTGCGCCGCGTACGGTTCGAGCCCGGTAGCGATGTCGACAGATGTCCGCGTCATGCCTAGTGGCAGAAAAACTTCTGTGCGCATGTAGTCGGCGTAGCTCTGTCCGGACGCGCGCGCGATGACGTGGTCGAGAATACCGAAGCCCAGATTCGAGTATTCGAACGCCTCGCCGGGCGGGTTCACGAGTACGCCGTAGCGCCCGATCGTCTCGTCCATGGACGGCCGGCCATACCCCGCGTTTTGGTAGAAGAACTGGTAGTGGAGGGGAAGGCCGGCAGTATGGCTCATCACACGCCGCACCGTCGCCCCCTGCGCGTCTCCGGCGAGCCCGGTGAGCTTTCCCGTGCCAAGGTAGTCGTTTACCGGCTGCCCGAGTTGCACCGAGCCACGCTCGACCAGCTTCATGATCGCCGTAGCCGTGATGGGCTTCGAGATGGATGCAAGTGAGTACATCGTGTGTGGCGTCGCGGCAATCATCCGCTCGCGGTCCGCCCAGCCGAATCCCTCCTCCCAAATGATCCGGCCGTCCCTGGCAACCGCGACCGCGATCGAAGGAACCGAGTTTTCCTGCATCACCCGGCGTATGAAGGTGCGGACGCTGTCGAATCGGACCGCGCCGGCACGGGAGGCTCGCGACGCGGGCTGTGCGGCGAGGAGGGGTGTAACGAGGAGACACCAGGCTGTTAGCGCGCAGGCGACCAGGGCGTGTC
>JACDCM010000102.1:0-4644 GCA_013817545.1 Gemmatimonadaceae bacterium
TGACCACGATACAGCGAGCTATAGCCTCCTGCTTCAGCGACCCCCGCGGCCAACGACCCTCGGACCGAAGTCGTAGGTAAGTCCAACCTGAAGCCGGCGCGGATCGGAGATTGTGCATCCGGATCTGCCGAAATTCTCGTTCTCATCGACTACGCCCCTGTCGTTGGTGAATGAGAAGAAATCCTGGAAGCAACCAAAGTTGTTGAAGTTGAATGCGTTGAAAAGGTCGAGTGTTACACCGAGCTGGTTGCCCGCGAAGTTGGGAAAATCCTTGCGAATGCGGAGGTCCACCTTTCGGTAGGCAAAAGCGTTGGGGATGATGAAGTCGCGTTTCTCAGGACGCTCGGATCCGAAAAGAACCACGTCTCCGAGATTGGCATTGCCAGTGACTCTGTTGAACGGGCGGCCACTGCCGAGGGTGATTAGCCCACTGAACTGAAACCCAAATGCGTAGGGGACGTCGGTGATAAAGCTTGCCACCGCGCGATACCGTTCATCGTCACCAATGGGATGCCGTGGGTTCAAGTTTACCTGTGGAAAGCTGAAAAGATCGCCGCCCTCTGCTTCCGCCTCGGCGATGGTCACCGCCAGTCCGGCTCCCCAACCCCAGTTACTCCGGCTCAGACGGTAGGGTTTATCGAGCTGGATAAGGAATGCGTCGTACCACGTGCGGATGCTGTTGTTGCCGACGAGTACACGCTCGTACGCGGGAATTCGGCGCTCGAGGCAGCAGGCGCGTCCGAAGCCAGGCCTGAAGGTGAGGTCCGCAAAATCATAGGAGTAGCCTTTGTAGCTGCGCGTCTGGTTGTAAGTGACCGACGCATTGAACGCCCCGAAGTCATGCCGAGCACCCAGGCTCCATTGGTTGGAGTGAGGCGGCTCGAGATCGTTCGGGACGAGGAAGATTTCCTGCCGAAGGGGGATCCCGCTATTGATCAATGCGAGAAGACCTTCCCGGCTGAAGTAGGAAGACTGGAAGGGGATCGTTCCGGGATCGCCGGTATCCGAGAACCGGATCAAGTACCGCGGGTGTTGCTGACGATAGCTTTCGTCGATGGTGTTATTGAAGGGCATCCGGTCGTAAAAGATTCCCCAGGCACCGAAGACAGTCGTGCGACTATTCCGGTCAACGCCGTACGAGAACCCTACACGTGGCTGAATGGCGCCGTAAAAGCCCTGCCGGTCGTCGCCATCGGTGAAAAACCGATCCGGGTCGACGTCCACAAACAGACTGTCGCGGAAAGCGGTCACCGAGTCGCGAATGTTCTGCGGCGTAACGAAGTCACGGTTGAACGCGCCGGACTCGTAATCCCACCTGATCCCCAGGTTGAGCGTCAAGCGTTCCACCGGCGTCCAGTCGTCCTGCGCGTAAATTCCAAACTGTCCGTTGTTCCCATCGACCACCGGATCGCCCGTTCCAATTATCGCACGGTTGGGACTGGCGAAGTTGTTTCCGCTGTTGAAAAAGAAGAGCGGGTTTTCGTCCAGCTGCTTGTCGAGATTGTACCGCACGTAGTCGATGTTTCCGCCAACCTTGAAGATATGCGAACCGGCCAACTCAACCGGTCTGACCGTGAAATCGTTGCGAAGCGAGAGCCGATTCTGCGTAAGATCCTGTCTTGAATCAGCACCTCCAATTCGTCCGAATCCCTCGAATTCCTGAGACGGCGTACCGAAATCGAAAGGCTCGGTAGCGAACTGGTAATACTGGTAGCTGAGCAAGGCCTCGTTCGTCCCCAAAGTTCCGAAGAATGAATGCTTCGCACGTGCGGTTGCTACGCGGTTCTTGAAGTCGTTACCCGCTGAGAATGCGCGACACTGGCAATTGAACTGGCCACCGAAGTCACGCTTTTCGTTCTCGATCCGCACGTCCGAAGAAAATTCCACCGTCTGACTCTCGCTGCGGCTCCAGGTAAGCTTTCCAAATAGCAGGTGGGAGCGGAATGGAGCGTCGTTAACCTCTCCCTGCGTCGCACGGATCGGCGTAGGAAACTTGGCGGGATCACCAAAAAACCGGGTTTCACCCTCGCGGTTCTGGAAATTCCCCTCGTACGAACCGAAGAAGAACATCTTGTCCTGAACGATTGGACCTCCGCCGTTCAATCCAAAGAGGTAGCGGCTATACTTGGGTGTCTCGAAATTTTCGTCCGCGCCCTTCCGTTGTAGTGCGAAAGAATCCAGCGCTACAAAGCGTGCATTCTGGAAGGTGAGAAATGAGCTGCCCTCCCACTGATTTGTACCGGACTTGGTTACTGCCGTGATGATTGCACTGGACGCCTTCTGGTACTCGGCCTTGAAATTGTTCGTGGCGATCCGGAATTCCTGAATAGCGTTGCGCGGAAATGGGTTACCGCGGCTGGCGTCCTGGCCGGCGACTCCGCCCGCGATGATATCGTTCTTGTAAGTGGTGCCATCGACAAAGAGGTTGACTTGCTCGGCGTTCTGCGCTCCAGCAGCGAAGCTCTTACTGGTGGCGTCGATACGGTCCTCGGATACGCGAACACCCGGCGCAAGAGACGCCAAGTCGAGAATATTCCGGCCACTCGTCGGCAGATTCTCGATCTGTGCCTGCGTGATGTTGGTCGCGACTTCGGATGTCCGCGTCTCTGCCTGCGCTGACGCGACCACCTGGACTGCAGCGAGTTCTACAGCCGCCTCGGCGAGCTGAAAACTCACGTCGAGCGTTTGACCGATCAGCACGCGGATGCTGCGAGTCTGCGGTGACAACCCGATGCGCCGCACCGTTACCTCGTACGTTGCCGGCCGAAGGGCGCCAATGTTATATGCGCCGCTCGCATTTGTGATCGCGCCCCGGGTCTGATTGGTTTCAATGTCACGCGCCGCCACCTGTGCGTCTGCCAGAGGCGCGTCGCCCGTTCCCCTGACGAAACCGCGGATACTCCCCGTTGAGGTCTGAGCAGATACGCTCGAGCTCGCAAGTATGCCAGCGAGCACCGGAAGCACGAGCCCCTTTATCGCTCGCCGGCACCGGTCAATCACTAAGCGATGGATCATCTTCACATCTCCTGTTATGGATTTCCAACCATGACGCACCCGTCGTTACACATGCCCGGGTGCGCCGCAAGAATTTCTGATCACGAGCGTCGTACGAAGTACATCCTGCCGCCGGACGTACTTTTCCTTCTCCACCACCGCGCGCAACAATTTTCCAATCGCTTTCTCTCCCAGCTCCGCTATCGGCACGTGCACCGATGAGAGCGCCGGGCTAACGTGACGCGCGATCGGGATGTCATCGAAACCTGCTACAGCGATCTCATCGGGAACGTTCACAAAAGCGTCCCGAAGCGCACTGATGGCACCAACGGCCATCGCGTCATTGGCTGCGAAAATCGCCGTTGGACGCGGGCGCAGCTTGAGCAGCCGGCGCGCGGCGGCGTGCCCCGAGTCCTCTGTGAAATCGCCCGTGAGCTCCCACCGCGCGGTGTGCGTGAGCCCCTCAGCTCGCAGAGCTGCGCGATAGCCGCGGAGTCTCTCACGGGCATCGAGGTTGCGTTCCGCGCCTGTGATGATTGCAATTCGGGTATGGCCATGCGACACGAGATGCCGCACCATGTTCTGCGCTCCGCCCACATTGTCGATGTTGATCGAGTCGTAGCCGCCATCACTCACAGCGCAATTGAGAAGAACGACGGGCAGGCTGTCCGGGATGTTCGCTATCAATGCTGCCGCATCGATGTCGGGCGACATGATGACCAGACCATCAACGCGCCCGCGCATGGCGCGCATCGCGGCGACAATCTCATCGCGGTCATCATGTGAGCCGGAGACGAGCATGTGATATCCGCTTCGCTTCGCGGCGAAATCGATGCCCCTGAGGACCTCGGAAAAAAACTCGCCGTAGAGATCCGGAAGGAGGACCCCAAGCGTGCTCGTTCTGCGTTTGATCAAGGATTGCGCTCCGCCGTGTGGGACATAGCGGAGCGAGCCAGCCGCATCGCGAACGCGTTGCTTCGTATTGCCGTTAACGGGCCCGCTGTCATTCAGAACGCGAGACACCGTTGCGACGGAAACACCTGCGGCGCGTGCGACTTCCCTGATCGTAACCTTCACCAAATGACCTCAGCCGTAGCTGGTGGGAGCGAGCCATGTAAACGTTTACATAGGGTATACGTTTATATTGGGGTCACCAGGTTGTCAAGGCAGCGTAAGGATGCTGGGGCCGCATCTACGTGCAGCATTCCGCGAGGAGATCCGCCGGAAGTCAGCTTGCCGTTGCGCCGCGGCTTGTCCAATTATGCTTGGGTGGATCGCCGTTCGAACTGCCGCAACCTCATGGCGCTACGCGGCCCGGTTCCTTCCATCGGTCAGGCTTCGGGAGCCACGGAAAGTGCGGTCTTGGAGTAGAAACGCCGACCCCCTTTGCGTGCGGGGGTCGGCGTTGCTTGCCAGCGCCTGGTATCAGTTACACCGAAACAAGGGACAGTCAAGCCAAGGAAGTTCCTGGAGCTTTGTTCGGCGTTACCGAAGCGCTTGGCATACGGCTCCGAGCATGAGCTCGTCTATCGCTTCCGGGTTTGCACCCCAACAGCCTCGCTGGAACCTCCGCTCACTCTTTCTACTCGCAGGATCTGCTTCATAGTCTCTCCTGCCACCGAGATTGTGACGAGATACTCACCGGGTGCG
>JACDCM010000102.1:4654-11740 GCA_013817545.1 Gemmatimonadaceae bacterium
CTCCACTCTGGCGGAGGACCCTGAGAACATCGCCAATTGTTTCGGGGTCTGGAGCACCCGTCGCAGCGGCCTGACGAGCCGGCGCAGACTCGCCAGGACGCTCGATGAACTCGCCCGGGGCGCCACGCCGGCCGCCGCGCTGGAACAGAGAACCCATGTCGCCACTGGCGAGAGAGTTTCGCACCGCCTGTATCGTAGCGGCCGGCGTGCCTGACTTGGCGAGCGAGTCCAGCACGGCTTCCAGCTTTCGGGCCGCAACGATGCTGTCGCGTTTCGCGGAGGGACTGAGCAGCGGCGGAGGTGCCGGCTTTCCGCGAAGGTCCCAGACGGCCTTGTGAAGGCCGGGTCCGCCGAGCCCGGTGAGCGTCTTGACGGTGTCTCCGCGCACATCAGTGATCACTATGCGCGCTGCCAGCCGGTTCGTGCGCGGGGCGCCGCGTCCGCGAGTGGTGTCGCTTGCCGGCGGAGTCGCGGCAGCCTCTGTAGCCGACGAGTCGCCGCGAGCACCGTTCGTCTTCGTTGAGTCGCCATTGGTGGCCTGCGTGACCATCTGGGGAGCGCGCGTTACCCGATAGTACAGCTCGGCCCCGTACGGCGGCGAGTCAGCGGTGAACCACTTGTGACCTGGCGAGCCGCCCCCCACCGGAGGTTCGCCGTACTGATACGCTACCTTGGGCGCAAACAGGTGCGCGACCTTGCGCACCACGCTGTCCGACATCTGCTCGAGTGGCAGAATGTCCACTATCCATATGCTCCGGCCGTGCGTCGCCGCGATAAGCTCGTGATCCCGCGGGTGGATCTGGAGGTCGTGTACCGGTACCGTGGGCAGACCCGTCATGAACTTGCTCCAATGAGCCCCACGGTCTCGTGACATGTACACGCCGACGTCCGTTCCCACGAAAAGCAGATCGCGATTGTACGGATCTTCGCGAATGACGTGCACGAAGTCAGCTCCGCCACGGGGCAGATCAGTCACGATAGAACGGAACGTCTTCCCGAAATCGGTGCTGGCATAGATATACGGGGCGAAGTCGTTCACCCTGTGATTATCGAAAGCGATGTAGACAGTGCCGGAATCGAAGCGTGAAGCCTCGATGCGGCGCACGTAGGTGTTCGCCGGGAGGCCAGGGAATCGCCGAGTGATGTCCTCCCATGATCCACCGTCGTTTCGCGTAATCCAGACATTGCCGTCGTCGGTTCCCGCGTACAGCAAGCCCGGCCGCATTGGCGACTCGGCCAGCGCGACGATGGTCCCGTAGGTTTCGGCGCCGGTCGCGTCCAGAGTGATGCCGCCGGTCTTCCGCATGCTCGTGTCGATTTTCGGCCAGAGCTTTTTCGACAGGTCAGGAGAGATGAGTCGCAGATCATCGCCGCGCTTGGTGCTCTTGAGCACGCGATTGGCGGCTGCGTAGAAAACGTGCGGATTGTGAGCGGAAATGAGAAACGGCGTGTTCCAGTTCCAGCGGAGATCCAGGTCGGCGGAATCGGCTATCTGCTGGCGGCGCAAGGCTGCAATGCTACGTGCAGTAGCCGCGGGAGCCGGGCGCGCTGTGTCGCCACGCGTAACCAGTATGGAGTCTTCCACCTGCATGTATCGCGGACGCCACGCGGGCTTCACGAGGGCCTGGCGCTCGCCGGTGGCGAAGTTGAAGCGCGCGATATTGCCGCCCTGGCTTTCCCCGTAGATGATGTTCGGATCCATGGGATCCTGTGCCGTGAAGAAGCCGTCACCGCCGTTGAACGTGAACCACATTGCGTTGGTGATATCGCCCTGCTTGCGTCGGCTGGGGCCGCACCAGCTGCCGTTGTCCTGCAGGCCACCGCAAACGCGATATGGTAACGCGAAGTCGTAGCTGGCTTCGTAGAACTGGCCGAGCGGCATGGTGTTGATGAAGTCGTAATTGCCGCCACCGTCCCAGGACTGCGCGACACCGCCATCATTGCCGACGACGTGGTGCTCCGGGTCGTTGGGGTCGATCCACATCGCATGGTGATCGACGTGAAGTCCAATCGTCGCCTGCCGAACCGTCTTGCCGCCATCCTCGGAGAAGTTCACCGGCGTTGAAGACCACCAGACCTTGTCCGGGTTGCGCGGGTGCACGCGCACCTGCGAGTAGTAGAATGGGCGCACGTCCTGATCGGCCATCTTCGTCCACGTCTTGCCGGCGTCGGTAGAGCGATACAGTCCATTGTTGAGCTTCTGTGGCTTCTTGCCTCTTGCGGAGTCGGCCTCGACAAGCGCGTACACCATGTTGGGATTGCTCGGGGCCACAGCGATTCCGATGCGTCCCTTCATGGTCTCAGGGAAGCCGCCGCCCTCGATCCTTGTCCACGTCTTACCGGCGTCCAAGGTCTTCCAGAGCGCGCTTCCGGGTCCGCCGCTCTTGAGGAAGTACGGGCCACGCACTCGCTCCCAGCTGGATGCGTACAGGATATCCGGATTGGTCGGATCCATTTCGAGGTCCACAAAACCCGCCTTGTCGCTGATGAACTTCGCGAGTGTCCAGGTGGTGCCGCCGTCGGTCGTTTTGTAGAGACCGCGCTCCGGGTTGGAGCCCCAGATCTGACCGAGTGCAGCGACGTAGACGGTGTTTGGATCCCGCGGGTGGACAACGACCCGGCCAATAGCGCCGGTTTTCTCCAGCCCCATGAGCTTCCAGCTCTTGCCGCCGTCAGTTGACTTGAACATGCCGCAGCCGGGTGAGATGGAGTTGCGCGAGTTCACCTCGCCCGTGCCCGCATACACAACATTCGTGTCGCTCGGCGCAATCGCGATGTCGCCCATCGAGATGCAGCGCTCGTTCTGAAAGACCGGGCGGAAGGTCGTTCCGGCGTTGGTCGTCTTCCAGATGCCACCGGCCGCGGCCGCGAAATAGAAAGTTCGGGATGGACTCGGGATACCTTCCACATCGGAGACCCGGCCGGCCATGTTGGCGGGTCCAATGGGTCGCCATCTCATAGCCGACAGCGTGGCCGAATCCAGATTGGCTGACGATTGCGCGACTGAGAGCGAGGACACCAGGGTGGTGGCACCGAGGGCGAGAGCAAGCGAGCGGATTTTAAGCATTGGGTTGTCGGGCTGCGGGAGGGTGGGGCGGCAACCGTTATACGTAGCGCAGCGGGCAAACGTTGGAAGCGATTGCAGTTTAAAATAAGAAAAGTGCATCGCCTTTAAAGCGATGCACTTTCCATCCGGGCGCGCTGGGCGCGGTCCTATTTCTCGAATACTCGCACAGGCTTTCCGTCATCGTAAAATACCACCCGGTCGGCCCGCCCGTCGCGATTCCGGTCGGTCCACACCTGAACGATCTCCCCGCTCTGGTTCAGCCACTCCGCGCGCTCCGGGACGCCATTGTTGTCAGCGTCGATCACCTCAACCTTAACGTTGCGCTCGCCAACCCAGCGGCGAATCTGCTCGGGACGCTGGCCACGCTGGTAGAGACGGGCCGTCTGCATTTCCGGTAGTCGTTCCGGGTAGCGTGCACGATCCCGGCTGCCAGCGCGGTTATTATCGCGCTTGCGGTCATCATCATCGTTGTCGCGATTCCGACCCTTGCAATCGGGATTGTTACGTCGATCGTTCTCGTTGCACCACTGGTCGCCCTTTTCACTCGACTGGCCCTTCGCCTGCGAGGTCGGGAGCGGCACTTCGGACCCGTAGACAATGTAAGTCCTGGCTTTGGCCGCGCGTTCGGCGTCGTCACAATCCATGGGCTTGTTTTGCACGACTCCAGGCATTCTGTCGATCCATATGCGGCACTGTCCGGCAGGAGGCCGGTATTTAGCGGGTAAGTTCTCACCGCGATCGCGGCGCTGTGCCTCGCTTGTGTTGGCGAAGGTCGCGGCAGCTACGAAACTCAGACTGACAACGAAGCATTTCATCGATACGATCCTGGTTAGCGACGGCGACTGTAAACGCATGGCGGGTGCCAATCAACCAAGCAGGTCGAGTTGTAGCTATGTCTGTGCAGCACCAGCAGTTGAGCGTAAGGGGAAGCAGCGCGCTTCCGGCCGAGTGTCCTTTGTCGTGGACGGTTGAGCCACCTACCTGACCTTCCCCCAAGGTCGCTCAGGGAATGGATGTCACGAACGTTTGGACGGATGAAAAGTTCGCCTGACGACCAGGTTCGCTGCTTCGGAATCCTTGTCAGATAGAAAAAGGGCATCGCACTGAAAGCGATGCCCTTTCCATTCCAGCATCCTGCTTGCGTTTCTATCTCTCGACTACTCGCACAGGCTTGCCGTCATCGTAAAACACCACCCGGTCAGCCCGGCCATCGCGATTCCGGTCGGTCCATACCTGGACGATCTTCCCGCTCCGGTTCAGCCACTCGGCACGCTCCGGTACACCATTCCTGTCGGCGTCGATCAGCTCAACCCGAAAGGTGCGCTCGCCGACCCAGCGGCGAACCTGCTCGGGGCGCTGGCCACTCTGGTAGAGACGGGCAGTCTCCATCTCAGGCAGTCGTCGGGGATAGCGCGAGCGATCGAAGTTGCGAGACCGATCGCGGTCACGGTCATATTTGTCATCATCATCATCGTCGTCCTCGTCGTCCCGGCCCTTGCAATCAGGGTGGTTGCGGCGATCACCTTCATCACACCAGCGGTCCCGGTCCTTGTTCTTCTTTGCCTTCCATTTTCCCTCTCCCTTGCCCGGGAACGGAGTATTATCGCCGTAAACAATATGAGTATTCTCATCCGCCCTGCGCTCAGCGGTAGCACAATCCGTAGGCTTGGGCTGCAGGCCTGGAGCTCGCCCGTCGATCCAGAGCCGGCACATGCCTGGAGGCGGACGATGTCCCGCCGGAATATTCTCGCCGCGATCGCGGCGCTGTGCTGCGCTCGTTGTAGCGAAAGTCGCAATGGCGGCCAAGCTGAGTACGAATGCGAAACGTTGCATCGAAATTCCTCTGATTAAGTGACGAGCCATAAGGGATGCACGGTGAGTGCCATTGTTCTGCACGGTCAACCGTCGCATAAGCCATTGTAATTCAACGTATTAGACAGATGTGACACAGATCACGCCGCCATCTGTTGTCACCGGAAAGGGACACGGCGTCCATACGGGGCCAACTCTCAAATCGCGCACCCAATAAATTCCCTTGCGCGGGGAATGGCACTAAAATGTCCGTCTTCCGGGAACTTAGTGGGTGAATAGCGCGCAGGACTCTTTCCTTCCGTGTTCAATCCCGTCTCGCCAAAGCGGAGCCGCACGGCGGGACTGAGATGGAACCAGGAAAGGGCAACCAGGCTCTCGTCAACCTACATCCGGGGTGGGTCAATACAGGAGCAGAACCTCCGAAAACAGCGAGGGGCCGGCAGCGACGTCGCTATCGGCCCCCCCTATCCTCTTACACGGCGAGCGCGTGACGCGCGCTCGCCGCAGCCATCACTCTCCTATCTGACCCGCTGCACCGTGATCCGCGCGACCGGGTTGCTCCATGCGTGCTGCGCCGGGAAGAGGTTGCCGACGCCGGTGATGTTGGGGTGATGCGCGATGACGCCGATCGTCGCCGTCCGCGCGTTGCCGTCTGGCGGGAAGGCGACCGGACCGATCGTCCCGCACGGGTCTACGATGTGGCTGGACAGTTCGTCGTTGGCTTCCGTCCCGGCGTCGTAGCCGTCGGCATGGAACACCACGGGGTCGAACCCCGTCGGAAGCGGCACCGCGTCGAGACCGGTGAAGCCGTCGTTCGTGCATATGAGCATCGTTGCCAGCGACAGGCGGCTCACCCCGTCGCGTGCCTCGATGCTGAACGTTGCCGAGCTCGGCCCAGGGCCACCGACCCGGTGGATCGGGTGCCCGATCTTGACCACGTCGAATACCCCCGGTATCCCACGCGTCTCGGAGAGCGCGACCACGGGGTCCCCGTCCTCGGCGATGCGCCGAATCCCCTCGGAAGCCTGCTGGCCGACGCGGAAGACGGTCGCCTGGTCGGTGTGGGTGGCGATCACCCCCGGCGAGAACGGCTGCCCCGTCGTCAGATTCTGGATCGTTACCCGGTAGAGCGGTAAGCCAGACACGCGTGCGGCGCGCGTGACGCGCCAGATCACGCCCGTGCGCGGAATTTCCACATATGGCGCCATACCCTGGGCAATCCGCGACAGGTCGATCTGCACCTCACCGTAGTCGACGATGTACATCGCCCCATCGGGGCCGAACTCCACATCGAAGACGCGCTCGAGCCCCTGCCCCCGCGCCCCCTGCTCGGAGGCCGGCCCGACCTGAAGATTGCGGACGAACGATTCGACTTGCCCGGTGCTCGGATCAAGGCGCGCAATCCGGAAGCCCACATGGCCGGTGACCAACGGGTTGGTCGGCGGCCTCAGGTCACCGAATTCGGCGATGAAGAGGTTGCCCGCCAGCCCTCTCCACGACTGCGGCGCCACGTCCAGCATCGATGGGGACGATTGGAACGGGTGTAGCCCGGCGATCAGCGATTTGCTCGGCGGCGCGAGCCCACTCGCCGCGTGGTCGATCACGAAGCGGAGCACCTTCCCCTGTGGCTGCCCGTTCACGAACACCGGAGCTTGGAATGCGTCGGGTGGCTCGAATCTCGGGTCGGTGACCGGGTCCAGCGCGGCTGTGAAATCGGGGCTGCCGTACCATACGCCCGGCCGTATCCGGTACGTCGCGTCCCACTCGTCGTCAATCGGGCGGGAGCCGCGGATGTCGAAGCCGTTCATCGCCATGTACAGATCGCCGGTCCGCCGGTTGAACGCGATCCCGATCGGGTTGCGAAATCCCCAAGCGTGCATACGCAGGGTCGCCTGGGCATTGCTTGGATCGAAGGCCAGGATAGAGCCGCCGCACTTGTTGCTCCCCGAAATCACTTGGCCCGGCTGTGTCGGCGTGCCGAAGGGAACGTAGGCGCCGGTGAGCACACTGTCAGTGGCGTCCGGGGTCCTGAAGTCGGGCGTCTGATAGTTCTCCCCAGTGAGCACGATGTCCCGACACGGCGTTCCGTGCAGGCCGGGGCTCAGCTTGATGAAGCCAGCGAGCTCGTTGCTCACGACGCCAGCGTTCCCGGGGAGGCCGACGGTGACGTACAGCTCCCCCTCCGGCCCAGCCCTGATGTCGTTGAT